>JAZNKZ010000009.1:0-11715 GCA_045578815.1 Paludibacteraceae bacterium | reverse complement strand
TGTTGTTTTGCGCGATTTAATCAAGATTTTTCATCCTGAATTAGAATCAGACAAAGAGTTCGTTTATTATAGAAAACTCCCCAACCCTTAAAACTTTTATAACATGCAGCGTCATTCTACCATATTATTTGTCATCTTATCTCTCCTGCTGGTCATCCTGTTTGTGCTTGACCTGCTCATCGGCTCTGTTCATATCCCGCTCCGTGATATTTTGGGTGCCCTCTTTGGCGGAGATGTGGACGCAGCTACGCGCCTCATCGTGCTAGATATTCGCCTCATCAAAGCTATTGTGGCAGTATTGGCGGGCATAGCACTATCGGTCAGCGGTTTGCAGATGCAGACGCTTTTCCGCAACCCCTTGGCAGGCCCCTATGTGTTGGGTATCAGTTCGGGTGCTAGTCTAGGTGTGGCTATCTTTATTTTGGGTATGCCATTGTTGGGTGTAGCAACCAATAGTACCTTGTCGTCTATCGGCACCGCGGGTGCTGCGTGGTTAGGCGCGGCATTGATTCTCGCTTTTGTTGCCTCTGTCAGTACCCGAATCAAAGACATTATGGTCATCCTTATTCTAGGTATGATGATTTCTTCGGGCGTGAGTGCAGTAGTGCAGATTCTACAATATTTGAGCAACGAGGAAGCACTCAAATCCTTTGTTATCTGGACAATGGGCTCATTGGGCGATGTCACAAGTAGCCAACTCATGCTGCTCTTGCCTGCGGTATTGATAGGTTTGGTCGTTTCGGTGGCAGTTATCAAACCGCTAAACCTTCTCCTTCTCGGCGAACAATACGCTCGCACTATGGGATTGAATGTCCGCCGTTCGCGCTATCTGATATTCCTCTCCACCACCTTGTTGGCAGGTACTGTGACTGCTTTTTGTGGTCCTATCGGTTTTGTGGGCTTGGCTATCCCCCATATTGCTCGTATGCTCTTCTGCAATGCCGACCATCGTATCCTACTGCCTGCCACTGCCTTGTGTGGAGCAGTGGTCTTACTCGGCTGCGATATTATCTCCAAATGGCTCACACTGCCTATCAACACCATCACCGCCCTACTCGGTATCCCAATCGTCATTTGGGTCGTTATTCGCAATAAATCTATAGTATAAGCCTACCCTAACCCCTCCCTAAATGGAAGGGAGATTAAATTGAATATGATTGAATTAAGAAATATAGCATTAGGATACGATAGCCAGCACCTGCTATTAGACAATGTATCCACCACTTTCACTTGTGGTACAACGACTGCGCTCATTGGTCGCAATGGTACAGGCAAATCCACATTGCTGCGTGCTATCGTTGGTTCTGAACCGCTCAAGCATGGTTCTGTTCTTATCAACGGCATTGACATTCAGAAGATTACTCCGCAGCAACTGGCGCAGCAGGTGGCTTTCGTGACTACCGAGCGTATCCGTATATCCAATTTGGCATGCCGCGATGTAGTGGCCCTTGGTAGGGCTCCTTACACCAATTGGATAGGTCGTATGCAAGCAGAAGATGAGGCGATTGTTATGCAATCTTTGGAGAAAGTGGGCATGGCTTCCTATGCCTTCCGCACGATGGATAAGATGTCGGATGGCGAGTGTCAGCGCGTGATGATTGCCCGTGCATTGGCTCAACAGACACCTATCATCTTGCTTGATGAACCCACTTCGTTTTTGGACATGCCCAACCGATATGAACTATGCCATTTGCTGGCCGATTTAGCGCATCAAGATAACAAGTGCATCATTTTCTCCACCCACGAACTGGATATTGCCCAGTCGCTCTGCGATACGATTGCGCTCATCGACTCGCCCACCATGCACCATCTCCCTACTCCAGAGATGATTCATAGCGGACATATAGACAAACTATTCAAGATATCGCTTGGTTAGATATTTTCCACTAAGATCTGCAATTGCTCCTCGTATTCCTCTTTCCACGCGCTGCGGATGGTGAGGGTAGGTTCTACAATGTCGATATTCTTCATCGTTTCCAACATGCCGTGCATGGTCTTGCCTGCGGTAGGTGCCCATGTGCCGTTTTCAATCAATGCCACGCGGCGTGACTGATAGCCCTTGATACCCAGTTTGTATAGGAAGATATGCATGGGCGGGAAGACGCCCGAATCATAACTGGATGCGCATAGCACCATCTTACCATATCGGAACGCTTGACTCACTGCCTCTGACACGTCGCTTCGGCAAAGGTCTATCTCTTTCACTTCTATGCCTTTAGCACGTAGTGCTTCTGCTACGCGGTGCGCCACTTTGGCGGTGTTGCCATGTATCGAAGCATGTGCAACCAATACGCCCTCGCTCTCTATACGATAACTACTCCATATGTCGTATAGTCGCACGGCTTCTGCCATTTGTTCACCATCAAGCACGCAACCATGCAGCGGTGCGATTGTTTGGATATCTAAAGTCTGTATCTTGCTCAGTACCATGCTTACGGGCATACCATACTTGCCACAGATATTCGTATAGTAGCGACGGGCTTCGTCTGCCCAATTATCGGGATGTGCATTGCGCACACCGAATGAGCCAAACGCATCTGCCGAGAAGAGTGTTTTCTCTTCGGGGCAATAACTCATCATCACTTCGGGCCAATGCACCATTGGTGCTGCGATGAAGTGCAATGTTAGTCCGCCTAAGTCGAGTGTGTCGCCTGCTTTAACCAGCAGTGTGTTTTGTGGCTTGTAGCCAAATTGCTCCATGAACTGCAATGCCGCCTTGCTGCCTACTACGGTGGCGTTGGGGTTTTGCTCCAAGAATGCACCGATTGACCCGCTGTGATCGGGTTCCATGTGCTGGACAATCAGGTAGTCAATGCTAGTTTTCAGTTTTTCGCTTTCCGCTTTCAGCTTTTGTAGCCACTCATCTGTTTTTCTGGCATCTACGCTATCCATTACGGCTGTTTTCTCGCCACGAAGCAGGTAACTATTGTAGCACATACCCTCCGAAAGAGGATATTGACTCTCAAACAAATCCAATGTTGCATCATCGCAACCGATATATTGTATTTTTTCGCTGTACATATGTGTAATAATCTTGTTTGTAATTTTGCTGCAAAGGTACTACTTTTTTTTGAGATATACAATTTTCGTGCCTGACAATATAGTGGTACTGAATTATTCGCCAAGCCCTTACCGATGAGGTTACAATGGAGATAGGAGGCAAATAGGTAACATACAATAGGGGAACAAATGGAAAATAGGAGAAGAAAAATGGCGAATTTGTTGATTTTACTTGCGTATGTGCATTTTTTGTTGTACCTTTGCACCCCAAATTTTAATTTGGGGAGATGTTGTAAAAAAAATACAGACTTGGTTTATCATAAGGACATATCACGCTTTATCTGCAGTTGCATACTGATTGTGTGCAGCGCGATTGTTTCGCTAGCCGCAGATAAGCCTGTACCTACCATCATGCGTGCATGGCAGCTGGACCCATGGACTGGCGTTGCCGATACCCTATCGGGCATAGATTCCACATACATGCATCTACCTATGCGCGACAAACTGAATGATTACTCTATCTCCAACATTAGCAATTCTAACTTAATCACCCCTAGCCAATCGCGTATCTATTTTGCTAGGCAGAAAACAGTAGATTTTCTATTTGCTGATGCATATACTCCTTATATCATCACTCCGCAACAAGTGAAGTATTATCATACCACTACCCCCTACTCCACTATTGCGTACAAGAAAGGATTTGTCACCAACCTAGATCAAAACGATATTAGTTTCTCGTTTACGGGCAATGTTAGTCGCCGAACGAATCTAGGCATGACCATAGACTACTTAAACTCGTATGGTAGGTTTGCCAACCAAGAAGGAAAAACGGTATTCGGTTCAGTCTTTGGCTCGTACAACGGTGATCATTACTCGCTGCAATCATCGTTTACATGGAACACGCTGAGCAACTTCGAGAATGGCGGTTTGATGAATCCAGATGACTTGCAAGGTGTCCTAAGCCCCGAAGACATGCCCGTAAATATGCAAGGTATGTCAGGATTGCGCTACCTATCAGGATACTTAAACCATTACTATAGTATCTGTGTTGAGCGCGAGCGCAAAGTGAATTATCGAGAGCGAGATGAAGAGGGAAAATGGGTGAAGAAAGACTCCATAAAGATTGAATATGTGCCTGTAACTACCTTTCGACACATTTTTGAGGTAAACGATGCTACAAAACGATATATTGAGAAATCCGCAACACAAAGCATTCTGCCCAATCAATATCGTAATCCGAAAGCAACCAATGACTCTGCAGCATGTTTGACTATCAAGAACACATTGGCTGTGACATTCGAGGAAGAATTTAACACATGGTTGAAGTTTGGAGCAATGGTGTATGCTATGAATGAGTGTCAGCGTCATATTTCAGCCATCGGGCAAGTGGAAAATATTGTGAACCTTAATCCTTTTCCACAAAGCAATCCATATAGCGATGTACTAGCCAACACATTACACCTAATGCCAGACTCGCTGTATGGTACTCGCTGGACAAACAATACCTACATTGGTGGTGCGCTATACAAGCATCGCGGACAATATATTCATTACGGATTTGACGGTAATGTCTGCTTGGTAGGATATAAGTTGGGCGAGTTTCAAGTGAATGGACATTTGGATGCAGGATTCCGCCTAGGCAAAGACTCCATGACCATCGCTGCAAAAGCATTCTTTAGAAGTGAGACACCTGACTATTACCTGCAACACTACCGCAGCAACCACTATCGTTGGGATAATGACTTTCAAAAAACACTACGCCTGCATGTTAGCGGAGAAATTGCTTACCCAACCCAATGGGTAAAGCCCAAACTGAATGTGGCTTTTGAAAATATTACCAAACACATTTACTTCGACAATCAAGGCCTACCTCAACAATCAGATAAGAATATTCAAGTATTAGCAGCCGATTTGCAACTCAATATTACAACACCTTGGGTGAACTTAGATAATCATGTCATCTATCAGCACTCATCATCTGAGCTATTACCACTACCTGCATTGACCCTATACCACAACCTATATTATCACGGTTGTTGGTTCAAAGCACTTGATACACAAATAGGTGTAGACATGCGTTTCTTTACAAAATACTACGCACCTATCCTAAACCCTGCGTTGGGACAATTTTGCGTGCAAAACCAAGAACAGGTAGGCAACTATCCCGTGATGAATGTGTATGCCAATTTCTATGTCAAAAGCCTTCGACTGAAATTGTTTGTACAATACCAGCACTTCAACGCATCGTTTATGAACAAGCATTACTACGAAATGCCAGGTTATCCAATGGCACCAGATATGTTCCGCGCAGGAGCTGCATGGCATTTTTATAAATAAAACGTTAGACATTATACCGTCTGAAGACTGTTAGAAGTTAGATTTTTATGCAACAAACAAACAATTTACATACAATCCTCCTGTACGCTCAGCAAGAAGCACAGCGATTAGGTAATAATGAGATTTTGCCTGATCACTTGATGCTGGGTATCTTGCGATTGGCTGATGGCAAAGCGTTTGAACTGCTCATGCAAGCAGGTCTGAATCCCGTGGAACTCAAGCGCGCCATTGATGAAAGGCTGATGCAAGCCACTACTAGTCAAACTCCAAAAATGTCGCGAGCGAGCGAGCGCATCATGAGATTGATGCTTATTGAAGCAAAACTGTACCATGCGGAAGAATGCGGTTCGGTGCACCTGTTGCTAGGTATGCTCCGCGAACGCGTCAATTATCCTGCCATGTTCGTAGAGCAGCAGTTTGGTATTGATTATGAGCGCATCGAATTGCTCTATCCCAAGCCTCAACCACTACCGCAAGACGGTAATAATTTGGATTCAGAATTTGCAGGCGAGCAGCCATTTGAATGGGGAGCCAAGAGCCAAGAACAAAGAACCAAGACTAGTAAAAGTGGTACGCCTGCACTAGATAAGTATGGCAGAGACCTAACCGCACAAGCGCGCCACGGCGAGTTAGATCCCGTAATAGGACGCCAAACAGAAGTGGAACGCGTGGTACAAATCCTCTCTCGCCGCAAGAAGAATAATCCTATCCTAATAGGCGAACCCGGTGTAGGCAAGTCAGCCATTGTAGAGGGATTAGCATTGCGCATTGAGAGCGGCGAAGCCAGTGCGTTAGTTGGTAAGCGAATTGTGTCACTTGACATTGCCTCCATGGTAGCTGGCACCACTTATCGAGGTCAGTTTGAAGAGCGCATGAAATCGGTAATCAACGAACTGCACAAGCACCCAGAGATTATCCTATTTGTGGATGAGATACACACTATCATGGGCGCAGGTAATGCACAAGGTTCGTTGGATGCAGCTAATATTCTAAAACCAGCACTAGCACGTGGAGAAGTACAATGCATAGGAGCCACCACCATCACCGAATATCGCAAATCGATTGAGAAAGATGGTGCATTGGAGCGGCGTTTCCAGAAGATCATGGTACAGCCCACTTCTAGCGAAGAAACCTATACTATACTCACACGCATCAGCGAAGTATATGGCGCATTTCACCATGTGCAATATACCGAGGAGGCGTTGCACGCATGTGTCAAATTAACCGATCGATATATCACAGATCGCTTCTTCCCAGACAAGGCCATTGACGCCATGGATGAAGCGGGAGCGTGGAAAGGAAATGAGACAATGAGGCGAGAAGGCGATGAAAAGATAGTTAGGGTAACAGAGGCGGATGTAGCATTTGTGGTTAGTCGTATGTCAGGCGTACCCGTGCAACGCGTGGCGCAAGCCGAAGGCGAACAGCTACGCAATATGGGCAAAGTGCTCAAACAACGCGTCGTGGGGCAAGACAAAGCCATTGACACCATTGTCAAAGCCATTCAACGCTCACGAATGGGACTACGCAATCCAAACAAACCTATTGGTACGTTCTTCCTATTAGGTCCTACGGGGGTAGGTAAGACACATTTAGCACAATGTCTAGCAGAGGAGATGTTTGGTAATCGAGAGGCAGTTGTGCGCTTTGATATGTCAGAATATATTGAGAAGCATACTGTTAGTTTATTAGTAGGAGCCCCTCCAGGGTATGTTGCACACGAAGAAGGAGGCAAACTGACAGAAGCAGTGCGCCGCAAACCCTATTCAATTGTACTCTTTGATGAGATTGAGAAAGCGCATGCAGACATCTTCAACATCCTATTGCAAGTAATGGATGAAGGCAGACTGACAGATCGTCAGGGTCGTGTAGTGGATTTCCGCAATACCATCATCATCATGACAAGCAATGTCGGTACACGACAATTGAACGATTTCGGTACAGGCATAGGCTTTAGTGCCGATGAAATCGACGAAAAACAAACGGAACACATGCTTACCAAAGCACTACATCGGACTTTTCCACCAGAGTTTGTCAATCGATTGGATAATATTGTCGTATTTAATCCGCTCAATGACGACGCTTTGGCACAGATTTTGACGCTTGAATTACACCCCTTGAAGTTGCGTTTGGAGGCAATGGGATATAAATTGCAACTGACAAAGAAGACCAAAGAGCAGCTGCTAGAACGTTCGCGTGACCGCAAGTATGGTGCTCGTCCGCTGAAGCGCGCAATCCAGACATTGGTAGAAGATCCCATTACCGATATATTGCTATCGGGTAACGTAGAAAATAAAACAATAAAAATATAACTATTATGGCAAAAGAGATTACAGATGCTAACTTTCAAGAATTGTTAGCAGAGGGCAAACCCCTCGTAGTAGATTTTTGGGCCCCATGGTGTGGTCCTTGCAAGATGATGTTGCCTATCGTAGAAGAGTTGGCAGCTGAGTATGAAGGCAAGATTACCGTAGGTAAACTCAATGTAGACGAAAATGACGAGACATGCTCTGCATATGGCATCATGAACATCCCTACTATCTTGTTCTTTAAGAACGGAGAGCTAGTAAATCGCAGCGTAGGTGCGATGCGTAAACCTGAGTTGCAAAAGCTTTTTGAAGAGCTTTTGTAAGAATTTTGTAAAAATATTTGCATAATTCAAAAAAAAGCAGTACTTTTGCGCTCAAATTGCCTTTGTAGGCACTTGTTTGTGTGCCTATACGGGTAGTTTTGTATCCAAAGCAATGGTACGCGCTAACGCGCGAGGGTCTGGTAGCTCAGCTGGATAGAGCAACAGCCTTCTAAGCTGTGGGTCTCGGGTTCGAATCCCGACCGGATCACAAAGTGATTTTTAGTCTTTTAGGCTATTAGGCAACGATGCAAATAGACAAAAGGCGGGAAAGTTGCTTTTCATTATTAACTATTAACTATTTAATCATTAACTGTACTACATGCGTCAGTTAAAAATCACAAAATCCATTACCAACCGCGAGTCGGCTTCGCTAGACAAGTATCTGCAAGAGATAGGTCGCGAACCACTGATTTCGGTTGATCGTGAGGTGGAGTTAGCTGGCCGTATCCGCAATGGCGACAGAGCCGCCCTTGAGGAGCTAACACGCGCCAACCTACGCTTCGTTGTCTCTGTAGCGAAACAGTATCAAAATCAAGGATTGAGTCTTCCTGACTTGATAGACGAAGGCAACCTTGGGCTTATTAAAGCAGCAGAAAAATTCGATGAGACACGTGGCTTTAAGTTCATCTCATATGCCGTATGGTGGATTCGCCAATCCATCCTACAAGCACTTGCAGAGCAAGCACGAATTGTGCGCTTGCCACTCAATCAATCAGGCTTGCTCAACAAAATTAACAAAGCTTACCAACGCTTTGAACAAGAGAACGAGCGCAAACCAAGCGCAGAAGATCTGGCAGAAATCTTGGATATTCCTGCAGACAAGATTGCAGAAACCCTAAAGATGTCTGGACGCCAAGTTAGTGTGGATGCTCCATTCATAGAAGGCGAGGACAACAGTCTTCTTGATGTAATGGAAAACGAAGACTCGCCTAATGCCGATCACCGACTGATCAACGAGTCACTCTCCAAAGAGATTGACCGTGCATTAGAGCAACTCACCCCTCGTGAAGCAGACATTTTGCGCTGTTTCTTCGGAATTGGTGTTCCAGAAAAGACCCTTGAGGAAATCGGCATCGAACTAGATCTCACACGCGAGCGCGTGCGACAAATCAAAGAAAAAGCAATCCGAAAACTAAAGACCAGCTCAAGAAGCAATATCTTAAAAACATATCTCGGATAAGAAGTTTCTTATTTAGCAACAAACAAGAGAGCGACATTATCGCTCTCTTGTTTGTTAGTAAATTATCAATCATTATCTACCCTAAATTCTTTGGGCATAGATGTTTCAAAACGCACTTTCTTCTCAGTCATGGGATGGATGAACTCCAGGACCTTGGCATGCAGGCAGAGGCGGTCAATAGGTGAGTACTCATTGCCATGACCATATTTTCTGTCGCCCATCACGGGATGACCGATGCTCTGCATATGCACACGGATTTGGTTCGTGCGACCTGTCTCCAAGTTCAATTCTACCAAACTTATCGGCATCTCTTGATCGCCTTCGCCTATACTTGTTGCGTGAATCACTTTGTAGTGTGTAACCGCTTTTTGTCCGCCATCGTCTTTGGGCGATGAATATACCATGCCTATATGTGAATCCTCTGTTAGCCAAGTAATGATAGTTCCTTCTTTCTTCTCCAAATGTCCCTCCACTACAGCCACATAAGTGCGCTTGGTCACCAGTTGCTTCCAGTAGGTGCGCATATACTCCTGTAGTTCAGCAGATTTAGCAAATACCAACACACCGCTTGTCTCGCGGTCAAGACGATGCACTACATGCACGGTATTGCGGTTAGACTGCTTACGTACATAATCTTTTAGGATAGAGTAGGCAGTCATCTCGCTGCTCTTGGGGTTGTAAGGTACGGTGAGTAGTCCGTTTTTCTTCTCCACCACGATGAGTGCATCATCTTCGTAGATGATACGCAGTTTAGGGTGACGGAGTTCAACGTTTCCGCGACCTTGTAGCACTTGCACCTTGTCCCCTGCCTTGAGCGGAGTGTCATAACGGGTTTGAATGCCTGCGTTTACAGTCACTCGTCGTTGGCTGAGCAATTGTTTTACACTGGTGCGAGTCATTCCGCCTAGTTTGGATAGTAGGAAAGGCATCAACTCGGTCGCCGTCTCCACTCTAAAAGATGTATCTTGTTTGCGTCTCATGCGTTTGTATATATATGAACTCGTTCGTATTTTGCTATTGGTGATGCAAAGGTAGTGAATTATTTTGAACTACGCAAATAAATAGCAACATTATCTCTCATTCAAGGCGTGTTAATATTCTACCTTGTCTTCCTTCTCCGCCCATTTCCTAAATGCTCTTATTGCTTCCGAACGCATAAAATGGTCGCATTGGATGGAACGATCTGCATAGTTTAGCTCAAGCTGATCGTAGATAAACGAATCATCAAAGTTGATGGCCTTGGCATCGTCCTTGGTATTGCCATAGCAGATACGCTTGACTCCTGCCCAATACAATGCGCTCAAGCACATCGGACATGGCTCGCACGAACTATATACCGTGCAGCCGGTCAGCTGAAAAGTGCCCAACTTCTCACACGCACTACGAATTGCCATCACCTCAGCATGAGCGGTAGGATCATTGTTGGGTACTACGCGGTTGGTGCCTGTGGCAATCACTTCGCCATCGCGAACGATAACGGCGCCAAAAGGACCTCCACCCGTGTCAATATTATCTTCAGAAAGGCGAATAGCCATTTCCATAAACTTCGCATCTTCTGCCGAGATGTGTACACTTTCTTCTAAGTATTGTTTCATATTCGAGATAAGGATTAATTCTATTGATTATTTCTGCGCTTTGGATGCCTTGATCCATGCGATACCTGCTGCGCCATTCACCAGCAGGAAGATGGTAAAGAGCACAAAAGAAAAGGCATTGCCTATCAAGGCATAAAACATCATTCCCGCCAAGGCATATACCGTCCACCAGAGCCATGCATCTATCTTCTGATAGATGAGGATGAAGTTGGCGAGCGTAGAGGATGCTATCATCAGTCCTCCTATCAGCTTCAAGATGATGTTATCGCTCCAATCATTGTGCTGAATAACGAGTGTAGCCAATGCATAGTCGGCTACGATGATAGCTACAAGTAACAACAGGGAGACGAGCATCTGCCCCGTAGGCAACCACTCCGGGTAGAAAGGCTGCTCTCGATCCGAGAGGGTGAGCGTCTGACGTCGCCAACGAAGGAAAGACATCAGCATAAAAGGGAAAAAGACTGCCAGTTGCAAAATCACCAGATCATAGTTGCCGAGCAAAAAGAATTGCGTGGCCAACAATAGCGCCATCACCATACCACCCACAAAGCCGGTATAGTTTTTGGGATTTCGGATGGTGAGTACGTATGCCACCCCTATTACACTGGCAGGGATACCCACCACAAAAGCGGAATCATGCCACTGGAGCAACATTCCCCTCCACGCGGGCACGCACGATTCTATTATATATAATATAAGGAATAGCGCAGAGAAGATACCTATGGATAGTAGGCTATTGCGGGCGAATTCTTTGTAGAGGGCGGTTTTCACGGGGTATCTTGTTGAGGGTTTAGAGCTAAGGAAAAAAAAAGCGAGCCGAAGCTCGCCTTTCGCTGTTGTATGATTACTTGCGGCGGTTGCCGTAGCGAGACATAAACTTATCAACGCGACCTGCGGTATCCACGAGTTTAGACTTACCAGTATAGAATGGGTGACTGGTGTTAGAGATCTCCAACTTGATGAGTGGATAA
>JAZNKZ010000008.1:0-1616 GCA_045578815.1 Paludibacteraceae bacterium | reverse complement strand
ATGTTGTGGGGATAATCTCCTTTCTATCACGACATCAAGGGGTGACCTTTATTTGATGGGGCATTGAAAAAGTCTCCTCTTTAAAAGGATATTTCATTTTTTGCAGTAACTTTACAGAATGAATTTATATCTTTGTATTCTTATCAGTTGTAATTTACATGTTATTGTATCGCGCTATACGTAAATTGAAGTTGCACGATTTGTTTTACCATACCATGCGCCCATTCTATACGCAGAAGGTATCCACTACGGATATTGCTGTGTATGAAGCTGAAAGGCGTTTGCAAGCCTTGCATCCCGATGGGGGAAAATCGTGTCTCTGCCAGAATGTATTGGAGGAATCTTTCCCCTATGATTTGCAGGTAGTGATTCCTGTCTACAATATGGCCCAATATATAGAGGAGTGTTTGGAGTCGGTACTTAATCAGCAGACGCACTATCGGTTTGTCGTGACCGTGGTGAATGATGGCTCTACCGATGATACTCCTGACATATTGCAACGCTATGCAGACCATCCCAATGTGATGCTAATAAATCAAGAAAACCGCGGATTCTCGGGAGCAAGAAATGCTGCGTTGGCCCATCTAATCGGCCGCTATATTACTTTTGTTGATGCTGACGACCGTTTGCCATCCGGAGCCATCGAAGCTTTGATGAGTGCTGCTGAACGGACACAAGCCGATATAGTGGAGGGTGGATACCGTCGTTATGTGGGCAATACCACTACTTATACCTATCGGCACAAGGCAGATGAAGAGGCTCATTGGAACGTGCTCTACGGTTATCCTGTAGGCAAAGTTTATCGTGCTTCGCTCTTTGCTGACGTACAGTTCCCTTTGGGTTATTGGTTCGAAGATACCATTTGCACTTATATTCTCTATCCGCGGTGTAGTCGTGTTGTTACTATTTGTGATGTGGTATATGAATACCGCATCAATGAGGGCGGTATATCATTTGCTTCGCAAGGCGATATACGCACTTTGGATGCTTTATGGGTGACTAGGCAGGTTCTTGCCGATAGTCAGCGTTGCAATATTGCCATTACGCCTGCACTGTACGACGGTTTCCTGGTTGACCTTCGAGTTAACTATACACGCTTTGTTACACTTGCAGACGAGACGTTGCATCGCGATGTGTTTATTGTAAGCTGCGAACTGATGAAACTATACTTCAGTGGTTTGCGTACAAACAATCCTATATTGAAGCCTCTTGAACAGGCACTACTTGAAGCCGACTATGGAGCCTATCGCTTCTATGGGCGATGCTATCTATGTGTTTGACTGGTTTTGTTTGTTGATTTGTGGCTTTTCTTGATGGAATGTTTTTTTGAGGTGTTCCTATTGGCGAAAGTTCATAGATTGGTTGCTTTGGAAGAGATTACCGATGTACCGTTCGAACCTATCTTGTAGCTATGTGAGCCAGCAAGCCATCATAAGTAGAGCAAGCATTATTTAGGTAGCTTCTTAGTATTCTTCTCCAAGCTTTTCTCTTCACGTGCCACTCTGCGTTCTACTTTCTTGATATCTTCAGCCGCAGGTAATTCTTCAGGACGTATGCCACGGTCAAGCAACATCTTTCGAACGCTCTGATTGTTTTGTATATGTTCGCCTGTGATA
>JAZNKZ010000007.1:0-2269 GCA_045578815.1 Paludibacteraceae bacterium | reverse complement strand
TCTTCTGCGACCTTCGGGAGTGGAAGCAAGTGGTTTTGGTCTGCCCAAAACATAAACTTGCTTCCCCACTAACCGAAGGTCAATCAATTTTGAGTGCCTCAAAATGAAATACCGTTGGAATAGTCCTTAATTTGATTGGATTAAGAGGTTACATCCCTTTCCAATGCTCGAAGTCTTCTGAATAGAGTTCGATGTGGTGGCGAACGATATTCTCCAATAATCCTGACATACTCATTCTATCCTCACCGATTTTGCAAGCGAACTTGTCAAGCATCTTACGCAACTTACCACTGATGAATACCGGCTTGCGGTCTTCAATCTTGTATGGTCGCATAAAGGTGTTGCGGTACTCTTCTAATGAAAGTTTGCGTTGCTTGCTGCTCACTCTGCGTTGGATAGGTGGGGTTGATGGCTGTTCCTCGGCAACATTGGTCGGTGGAACTTCATCAGCAACCTCTGTAACGGGAGGTGCTGCTTCCGTTTGGGCTTGTTCCGCTACTGATGGTAGAGGCTCTGGCAGAAATTCGTCAATGGATGATTCTACGGATTCCTCTGTTTGTAATTCCTTACTACCCGTATCACTCTTGTAAAATGACCTTGTAGTCATTTGGTCGATAATTTCCTGACACTGTTCTTGTGTCAATTCCACTTGTTTTCTCTTCATCATTATGAATATTTTGAAAGTTAATACTATGGCCTTTGTGCACAATCTTGACCGATTATCTGCTGCAAAGAAAATGTGCATACAATTCTGCCACAACTAATTAGGTCTATGTAGGCAATTATGAATTGTATTGCTTTTTAGGGTGATTTGTAAGTAGTGCCAACTGCATAATTCTTCCCAAGTTGAACGGGGTATGATAAATTATGGCGAAATGCTTAATTGAGGAAATTAAGGACTTAAATACGATAGCGGATAGACTGACTGCCGAAGTTTCGGGAGTTGGTCTATCCGCTATCCTGCTATTATAGAATTAGCGACTATCCATTTCGGCTGTTCGGAGCAGAAGTTTGGCAGACGGATAGGCATCGGTCTGACAAACGACAATGTGGCGAACAAGAACCGAGACAGGTAATCGCTTGTGGTATTCTTATATAATATGGATTACAATGTGATGTATGCTAACAAAGGTAGAATTGAAACACCTATAAACATCTAAAAGTGCCACGAACTGTGCCACATACTGCAACAGGCTCACCATATGATTGAGGTGTGATAACTTATCTATTACTTCGCACCAAGAAAACGAAACTATGTATGAGAAAAGAGACTATTTCAATGGCTGAATATCGTGTCTATGATGAAACGATATGACAAGTAATGACACCTATGGTTAGTGCCATTGAAGAATAAAAATCTCTTCCTTATTTAGCAGTGCGAACAAGAAAAACAAGTGAAATAATATAAAACAAAAGAGTATGGATTTAATCATTTTTGAGCGAAAGGCATTCGAGGAATTTGCCACAAAGATTGAGCAGTTCATTCTGCGAGTATCAAACTCACCCGTTGTCAAGAGCAGCAAGAAAAAGACAAACAATTGGCTCGACCATCAGGAAGTTTGTCAGAGGTTGAAAATAAGCAAGCGAACATTGCAGACCTTGCGTGATAACGGCACGCTTGCCTATACCAAAATCGGCAATCGCACATACTACCTTCCTGAAGATGTTGATAGCATCATCACTAAAGTCGAGGACAGACGAAAAGAAGCCAAGTGGAAAGGGAGGGAAATCTAACCAATGTATAACACTAAAACCATTTGAACTATGTATCAAGAAATGCGAACCAAAGATGATGCGTGGATGCAGTCCATTCACGAGAGTATCGACCAACTATCGGAAATTCTCGATAGTATGCCAAAAGATGGGACTACCTCACAGAACGATGATGAGTATCTATGCGACAAGGAGGTTGCATATATGCTTAAAGTCAGCCGAAGGACATTGAGCGAGTATCGCAGTAATGGAACATTGCCTTACTATGTTCTCGGTGGCAAAGTCCTGTATAAGCGAAGTGAGATTGAGCAAGCGTTGAAACGGGAGTATAACGGCAAGTACCTAATGAATGGCAGCGGATAACCCCATCTAAATTTTTGGAGGGAGTGAAATTTACCGCTTGCCTATTCATCTGATGCAAAATAATAGTGCCCCTATGGATAGAAACAAGAACAGCATACAAATGGGTTATCAATGTAAGAACCCTTTTGTATGCTGTCTGTTTATCTTTATCTACATTTTCGTCAGTCGTTCATTTCCGTTGCCGTCTGCATTT
>JAZNKZ010000006.1:0-38525 GCA_045578815.1 Paludibacteraceae bacterium | reverse complement strand
GATCTTGCCGTTCTCGTCCACAGTAACGTTCTCGAGCAATGCGTTGCGCTTGATAGCAGCGTAGATGTCTGGCTCAGACTCTTTGTCGAGGTTGATAACCTTAGCGTAGCAACCGCCCTCGAAGTTGAACACACCGTTGTCATCCCATCCATGCTCGTCGTCACCGATGAGGAGACGCTTAGGATCGGTAGAAAGGGTGGTCTTACCTGTACCAGAAAGGCCGAAGAATACTGCGGTGTTCTCGCCGTTCATGTCGGTGTTAGCAGAGCAGTGCATAGAAGCGATACCTTGCAATGGCAAGAAGTAGTTCATCATAGAGAACATACCCTTCTTCATCTCACCACCGTACCAAGTGTTGAGAATCACTTGCTCGCGGCTGGTAGTGTTGAATGCTACGCAAGTCTCAGAGTTCAAGCCGAGCTCTTTGTAGTTCTCTACTTTTGCCTTAGAAGCGTTGTAAATCACGAAGTTAGGTTCGAAGTTCTCCAACTCCTCAGCAGATGGTTGGATAAACATATTGGTTACGAAGTGTGCTTGCCATGCCACCTCAACGATGAAGCGAACAGCAATACGAGTATCAGGGTTGGTACCGCAGAAAGCGTCCACCACGAAGAGGCGTTTGTTAGAAAGCTCCTTGATAGCGATGTCTTTTACCACAGCCCAAGTTGCCTCAGACATAGGTTTGTTGTCGTTCTTGTAGTCCTCGCTTGTCCACCATACGTTGTCGTGACTTTGAGCATCATCAACGATGAATTTGTCTTTTGGAGAACGACCAGTGTAAACACCAGTCATCACGTTAACTGCGCCAAGCTCAGTCTCTTGGCCCTTGTCAAAGCCAGTTAAGTCTGCTTTTGTCTCCTCTGCGAAGAGTACTTCGTAAGAAGGGTTGTGTACGATCTCGGTTGTACCTACGATGCCGTACTGGGTCAAATCTAATTGTTTCATTGTGTTATAAAAAGGTTATTTTGTTGTTTTTTACTAATTTCTTTGCAAATTTTGTGCCAATTGCCCATTGACGCAAATTTTATCGGGTACAAAATTACTGCTATTTTTTGAAATTACCAAATTTTTCACAAAAATACCCATATTTTGCATAATTGACTTTACAAAATTCCGAAAAACCTGCTATAAAACATATTTTTTTGCCAAAATATTTGGTAGGTATGTAAAAAAGCAGTACTTTTGCATCGTGTTTTTCATGGTATTAGATTTAAGGTTAAGTAAAGATTGGGTTGTCGGGATGACAATCCTTCTTTTTTTTTGCATATGTGCATTTTTTTTTGTAATTTTGTCCCCTGAATGGAAAATCGTTACGATAGAGAAGATTTGCAGAGTGCTCTTCGTGTGCTGCGTGAGGGAGGCGTGATAGTTTATCCTACTGATACGGTGTGGGGTATAGGTTGTGATGCTACTAACGCAGATGCGGTCGCGCGCGTGTACGAAATAAAAAGGCGTGTTGATAGTAAAGCCATGCTAGTGCTATTGGATGGTGCAGGCAAGTTGCAGGGATATATGGAAAAGGTTCCAGAGACGGCGTGGATGTTGCTTGAAGCGAGTGAAGGGCAACGCCCTATGACAATAATTTATCCGCGAGCTAAAAATTTGGCATCTAATCTATTGGCAGAGGATGGTAGTGTTGGCATTCGTATCACTGAGGAGTTGTTTTCGAAGGCGCTTTGCGAGCAATTGCGTCGTCCGATTGTGTCAACATCGGTGAATATCAGTGGTGATCCTGCTGCAAGGATATATGATGATATAGCGCCTGAATTGCTAGAGGCGGTGGATTATGTATGCTACTATCGTCGTGGAGATAAAACAACGGCGCAACCATCATCGATCATCAAGATTGATGAGAAAGAACGTATAACGATTATTCGAGCATAGGTATGAAATATTGGAACCAACGTAGGAAATATCAATTGATCTATATGCTGGTCGATTTGCTTTCTTCCATGTTGATATGGGGGGCATTTTTGATTTTCCGTTGGTTGGTGTATGAGGGGCGTGTGTTCTCGGTTGATACCATCTTAATTCCGATGTTTGATTTTTATTGGCCTTTAGTATTGTATCCAATAGGCTGTGTATGTGTACATTATTTGTCGGGATATTATTTACGTCCATTGCGTAAGCGCTATACGCGTGAGTTACGCAGAACATTTATTTCTGCTATGATTATTTCGCTGGGCGCGTTCTTCCTGATTGTGATAGATGACCCAATAGTGGGGGGGCACTATGAGCGCTATTTGATGTCGTTGGTGGTACTATTTTTGATACAGTTTGTTGGTAGTTATTTGCCTCGCTTATTGGTGACTTTTATTGCACATAAGAATGATAAAGATGCTCCAAGACGCTACACGATTCGTTCGATGGATGAGGTGGATTTATTTGAGCGAGAGCATGCTAAATATCCGTATGATGAAGTG
This sequence comes from Paludibacteraceae bacterium, assembly GCA_045578815.1. Classification (GTDB taxonomy): domain Bacteria; phylum Bacteroidota; class Bacteroidia; order Bacteroidales; family Paludibacteraceae; genus Colicola. The sequence goes on along the minus strand of JAZNKZ010000006.1, from coordinate 36,102 downwards.
ATATTGGACTTAAAGTCCAATAAAAAAGAGAATGATATTTACGTGCTGATCAATCGTTTGTATCCAGCTAATGTGGAAATTTCAGTAGTTCCTAGTTTGTACGATATGTTGACGGGTGCAGCAATTATTGGAGATGTTTCAGACCAACCATTGATTCCGATTACAGAGCATAAAATGACCGATACGGAACTATGTGTAAAGCGTGCGTTTGATATTTGCGTATCGTTGTTAGCTATAATCTTGTTATCACCGGTATATTTATTAGTGGGTTTGGCGGTTAAGTGTTCTTCTCCAGGTCCAATATTTTATTATCAAGAGCGTATAGGGTTGCATGGTATCCCCTTTAATATCATCAAATTTCGCACTATGTGTGTACATGCAGAGAATGATGTTCCGCAATTAAGTTTAGATAACGACCCTCGTGTTACGAATTTAGGTAGGTTCCTTCGTAAATATCGTATAGATGAATTACCACAATTTTGGAATATTCTTCGCGGGGATATGTCAATCGTAGGCCCACGTCCTGAACGTCGTTATTTTATTAATCTAATAGAGGTGAAGGCACCTTATTATTGCATGATTTATAAGATTCGTCCAGGTTTAACGAGTTGGGGTCCAATTAAAGTGGGGTATACGGATACATTGGATAAGATGATTCGTCGTCTGAATTATGATATTGTATATGTGGAAAATATGTCATTAGGATTAGACCTAAAGATTATGTTTCATACATTAGGTGTTATCTTGAACGGGAAAGGGAAATAGATTATGACTTATGATGATGCGATCAAGCGTATTGAGCAGATTGTTGATGAATTAGAACAATCAGAGGCTTTGAGTATGGATGCTTATCAAACCAAAGCTAAAGAGGCAAAAGAGCTATTATCTTTTTGCCAAAAACAACTGACTGATTGGGAACAGAAGATGGAGGAAGTAGTGAATCCGTTTTAGTTGAAATTGTAATAGACCTTAACCTTTTTAGTGTACAATTAGGTTATTCCTCCGAGAAGTGCATAAGAACGTGGCGGTAGGTGTTGAATATTTTTGACTTGGATACAAACCCGAGGTATTTCTTATCTGCATCTACCACAGGCAGGTTCCACGCTCCGGTATCTTCAAATGTTTCCATAACCTTTCCCATGGGCATGGTATTAGTTAGGATGGCTTGTGGAGAGTTCATCAGTTGCTTCACTGTGAAACGATTATATAGTCGTGGCTGAAACATGATATTACGCACTTCATCCAATAATAGAATACCTAAAAGGCAACCATTCTTATCTACAACGGGGAAAATGTTACGTTTACTTTGGGCAATCACTTTTATTAATTCGCCTAGTGTCATTTCAGGATTGAGTGTACGGAGATCAGTCTCTAGTACGTTTTCCATCTTCATTAAGGTGAGTACAGAACGATCTTTGTTGTGAGTGAGTAATTCACCTTTTTGTGCCAATCGCATAGCATACAAGCTATGCGGTTCAAAGATACGTATAGTTAGGTAGGAGACTACAGCCACCACCATTAGCGGCATAAACAAGTGGTATCCACCAGTAAGTTCGGCGATAAGGAATATACCTGTCAGAGGTGCGTGCATAACTCCCGCCATTAATCCTGACATTCCAGCTAATGCAAAATTGGCTTCGGGGACTCCGATACCCAATATATTCATTAGTCGGGCACATATGAAACCTACAATTGCGCCCATAAACAATGATGGTGCGAAGATTCCACCCACACCGCCACCACCATTAGTGGCTACAGAGGCAAATATCTTGAGTAGTACAATGGCAGAGAAATAACTAATTAAGACCCAAGACCCAGTGCCAAATTGTTCAAAAGGACTATTTGCAATTGCAGAAACTGAGTCACCATTGATGAGTTGCTTAATTACATCATATCCTTCTCCGTATAAGGGGGGGAATAAGAATAGTAAGATGCCTAAAGTAGTACCTCCTACCATGAATTTTATCCATGTATTTTGGATTTTGCGTTTGAATAACTGTTCTAACGCATTCATTCCACGTGTAAAATACAAGGAAACTAATCCACACATGACGCCTAGAATCAGATACCAAGGCAAACGTTCTACAGAGAAAGATTCGCTGTTTGTAAGTGGGAACATGGCTTCTTGTCCATTTACAATAAACGAAATGGCAGTAGCTGTCACTGAAGAGATGAGTAATGGTGCCATGCGAGTCATGGTAAGGTCCATCATTAGTACCTCTAGCGTAAATACTAGTCCTGCAATCGGTGCTTGAAAAATTCCACCAATGGCACCTGCAGCACCACAACCAATCATGAGCATCATAGTTTTTTGGTCAAGACGGAAAAGTTTGGCGAGATTGCTACCTATAGCAGAACCCGTTAATACGATAGGTGCCTCAGCACCTACTGAACCACCAAAGCCGATAGTCAATGCAGAGCCCACCAACGAACTCCATGTGTTATGCAATTTGATGATGGATTTGCGTTGCGAGATGGCATAAAGAATCTTGGTAATACCATGAGAGATGTCATCTTTGACTACATACTTGACAAATAATCCTGCCAAAGTGATACCAATCATAGGTGTAATAAGATACCACCAATGGTCTTGCTCAATTAAATAATGCTCTACCAAATGATGGATGCCATGAATCATGAATTTAAGCAATTGTGCGGCACATGAAGCCAAAGCACCTACAAAAAAACTTAGTAACAGCACTAAATTTTTTTGTGGAATATGCTGTTCACGCCATGCTATAAATCGGTCATATGTATTCTTTTCTCTAAACACTAGACTAAGAATTATTCATCTTGTGTATCCCAACCAATGCCTTGATATTTATCCAAATCCCATTCTTCTTCTACTTCGTTGAGGTAGATGGTGTGTGGCTCCTCGTCTTCTTTATTATCATCTTCTGAACGTTCGATCACCTTGATGTCTATTGGTGAGTGCGAGATTTCAATAACTTGATTTTGTTCTTTGTTGAGCTCTTCCCAGAGCAAATCTTTTAACTCCGTGATACCCATACTACTTACAGAAGAGAACGTGATTACAGGAATCTGAAGTTCTTGGTTTAACTGCTTAGTGAGCTGTTCTAAATTTATCTCGGTATCAGCTATGTCGCATTTGGATATAGCCAATATTCGTGCTTTGGTGAGCAGTTGGGGGTTGTATTTTTCCAATTCTGCTAATAAAATCTCATATTCTTTTTTGATGTCTTCAGAGATGAAAGGCACCATGAACAATAATACTGCATTACGTTCAATGTGACGCAGGAAACGTAGTCCTAGTCCTTTCCCCTCGGCAGCACCTTCAATAATACCAGGGATATCTGCCATGCAGAATGATTGATTGTCACGATATGAAACGATTCCTAATTGAGGCGTAAGCGTGGTGAATGGATAGTCGGCAATCTCTGGTTTGGCGGCACTAACGACGGATAATAGGGTGGATTTGCCGGCGTTAGGGAAACCTACTAATCCGACATCAGCTAGCACCTTGAGTTGCAGAATTACATTCGCTTCTATGCAAGGTTCACCTGGCTGTGCGTAGCGAGGAGCTTGATTGGTAGCAGTACGGAAATGCCAGTTACCCAGCCCGCCTTTGCCTCCACGGAAAAGGATTATTTCTTCCTGATGCTCTTTGATTTCGCACATGTACTCACCAGTATCACCATTGTACACTACTGTACCACATGGTACTTCTATAATCTTGTCTTCACCATCTTTGCCAAATGAACGTGATGGCCCTCCTTTTCCTCCATCTGTAGCAAAGATATGCTTTTGGTATTTGAGGTGAAGGAGTGTCCATAGGTTGCGATTGCCACGAAGAATAATATGTCCTCCACGTCCGCCATCACCGCCATCAGGTCCTCCTTTTGGGACGTATTTCGCACGGTGAAAGTGCATACTACCAGCACCGCCTTTACCAGAGCGGCAGAATATTTTCACATAATCAATAAATGATGATGATGCCATAACGTGGAGAATAGTATATGTTGATTACTTTTGAATAAGTTGCAGTATGTTATCAATTTGTGAGAACGTATCTTCCATTGAATTATTTCCATTAATAGCGAAGTAGTTGTGTCGATGGAGATAGTATGTGCATACTGGTTTGGTTTCAGTGTGATATACTTGCAAACGCTTTTTGATTGTTTCGTAATTATCATCAGTACGGCCGCTAGTCTTACCTCTATTCAACAGACGTTTGATAACTTCATCTTCTTCAACGAATAAGTCAAGAAGCACAGCCTGCATGTTGCGACGTTCCAGTAATAGTTCGAGTGCTTCTGCTTGAGCTACTGTACGTGGAAACCCATCAAAGATGACTCCTGCGCAATCATCTGGCAGATGATCCAAATAACGCTCAATGAGGTGGATCATCTTATGATCAGGTACTAAATTGCCCTTAGAAATCAACGCGTCGATTTCCTTACCGAGTTCGCTGCCTGATTTGATTTCGGCGCGGAGTGCATCGCCAGTTGAGAGATGTTGCAAACCGTATTTTTGCACGATGAGATCAGATTGTGTGCCTTTTCCGCTACCAGGAGCACCGCAGAGTATGATGTTAAGCATTGTGTAGTATTGTGTTATAGTTGTGTGGATTTGTGATTTTTTTGACACAAAACGAGTTGCCCAAAAGAGCAACTCGTTGTATGTGTTGATACTCAATTAGAGTGCCAAACCAGCACCTGCTTTGAATTTAGCAACTTTCTTAGCTGGGATCTGAATCTTTGCACCAGTTGCAGGGTTAACGCCTTCGTGAGCAGCCTTCTCTACTACAGAGAATGTACCGAAACCAACGAGTTGTACTTTCTCACCTTTCTTTAATGCACCTGCAACAGCATTTACAGTAGCCTCTACAGCCTTTTGTGCTTGAGCTTTAGTCAAGCCAGCTTCAGCTGCAACAGCAGCTACAAGTTCTGATTTGTTCATAACGATTCTAAATTAAATATTAAACTTTAAATTACTTTATCGGCGTTTCCGAAAAATTTTTCGCAAAATTACAATATTTTTTGTAAATATCAAATATTTTTGCAAAAAAAATAATCTTTTTCGACTTTTTTCTGCCATTTTTGTCTCTTTCTGTCATTTTTGCATGGTTTTTGTTTATTGTTTCGTAGTTTTTTATTACTTTTGCAGATAAATTTTAAAAAAAAATAGTTCCATGTTTCGAAACATACCAACTGTTACAAAGAATGTGTTGATGATCAACATTCTGTTTTATTTTGCAAAATTTGTTTTGCGACGTTATGATATTGATTTAACAACATTTTTAGGATTACACTACATCACTGCATCTGATTTTCATGTGTGGCAACCACTTTCCTACATGTTTATGCATGCCGATTTGTCGCATATATTTTTTAATATGTTTGCAGTGTTAATGTTTGCTCCCGCTCTGGAGGAACGATGGGGGAGCAAGCGTTTCTTGATTTACTACCTAGTTACTGGCTTAGGGGCAGCTGCTGTACAAGAGGCTGTTTGGGCACTGCAATTACAGCCTATTTTGAGCGATATTCATCCTACGATGGTTGGTGCAATTGCGAATCGTGTAGTTACGATTGGTGCTAGTGGAGCAGTGTTTGGTATTTTGATGGCTTTTGGATGGTTATTCCCCGATGTACGCATGTATATTCTTTTCATACCTATCCCTATTCGTGCACGTACACTAGTTATCATCTATGCATTGATTGAACTCTTTGCTGGATTAGCACCTATTTCAGGAGATAACGTAGCGCATTTTGCACATCTTGGTGGTATGATTTTTGGTTTAGTTTTAATCCTTTGGTGGCGTTTCCGCGGACATGAAGGATTTGAATTGATCTCCTCTGAAGAGAGCCGTCTGAAGACATGGATCAAAGATAAGTGGAGAAAACTATTTTCTAAACGTCATCCTCGTATTGAACGTGATGAAGATTCCAAAGATTATAGTGACTACCACTATCATAAACCACTATAAGTTATAACCCAATTGTGGCGCTTAGGGGGAAGTGATCGGAAAAATTTGCTTGTTTATCTACTTCGCATTCTATAGGATGCAATTTCCTTGAACATAAGATATAATCTATACGTACGCCTACACCTTTGCGGATATAGGTTGTGCCCAAATGTCCAAGGCTAGTCTCTAGAAAGCAATCTCGTAATCCAAATTTTATTTTCCAATATACATACGATAGTGGAATTGCGTTGAAATCGCCCACCACAATCACGGGGTAAGGCGACTCTTTGACGGCTAGTTTGATAATCTTTGCCTGCTCACGACGAAGTTTGTTAGCTGAACGGAGTTTTTGTCCGAAACTACTCTTGGTGATACCTTCTACACTGAGGCTGTCCATTTGCAAGTCTTGTCTGACTAGCCCGTAACTCTCTAAATGATTGATAATAAGGTTTAGCGTATCATTTCCTATTACAATGTCGCACTGACTACTGATATTGGATTTGGAGTTATATCGAATAGTTCGCTTGTTGATGAGTGGATAACGAGAAAACACTACATTGCCGAATTGTCGTTTAGTGTTGTATTGCTTGAAATCATAGTATGTGTATGGATATTCTTTCATCGCATCGCGCAAAGCAGGTAGTGTGAGTAATTTAGGGTCTTTATATACTAACACCTCTTGCAAGCATATTATATCTGCACCTTGTTGATTGATATACTGTAACATGGTCTTCTTATCTGCTATTTTTTTATCTATCATTGTACCATGGGTGTTGTATGTCAGTATTTTTATAGTATTCGTATATTCCCGTTTGGGAGTATAGATCCTGTGTGACACCAACGAGTAAACTACCCATAGTATGAGTAGAATAACTATGCAGATAAGTGTTCGCTTAGTATATTTCTTCATTGGTTATTTAGGTTCTAGAGTGATAATAGGCACTAACATTTCTTCCATTGAGATTCCTCCATGTTGGAATGTATTGCGATAAAATTGTGCGTAATAGTTGAAGTTGTTGGGATAAGCAAAGAAATCTTTTCCAGTACAGAAGATGTAACTACTACTTACATTAGGGCATGGAAGTCCTATCTGCTTTGGATGTGCGATTTCTAAACAACTTTTGGCTTGACAATTTAAGGATTTGCCAACTTTGTACCGCAGATTGGTGTTGGTGTTTTTATCGCCGATGATTTGCACTGCGTTATTTACGTGTGTAGTGCCATGGTCGGTTGTAAGTACTACTTTGTAACCTAATGAGGCAATTTTGCGAAACATATCTGCGGTCGAAGAGTGTTTGAACCAACTTAGAGTGAGACTTCTGTATGCTGCTTCGTCGTTTGCTAATTCGCGCATCATCTTGCTGTCGGTACGTGAGTGGGAAAGCATGTCGATAAAATTAATGATGACTACGTTCAGTGGAGTCTTTAGTCCTTTGAATTGGCGTGTAATTTTCTCGCAGAATTCGCTTTCATTTACTTTATAATAAGTGCAACCATAACGTTTGCGGAAACGGTCTAATTGTGTTTGTATTAGTGCTTCTTCATTATTATTTTTGCTTTCTTCTTCGTCTTCGTCAATCCATAGATGTGGATACATTTCTTGTATTTGCAGTGGACTCAAACCCGCAAAAATTGCATTACGTGCATATTGTGTCGCTGTAGGCAGCATTGATGTATACATCTGTTCGTCCTTAATGGTAAACCATTCTGATAGTAATGGTTGAATAACCTTCCATTGATCATATCGGAAATTGTCAATGACCACAAAAAATACCTTCTCATCTCCGTCTACTAATGGGAATACATATTTTTTCATCACATCTTGTGACATGGTAGGGCGTGTGGATGGATTTTTCCACCAATATTCATAGTTCTTGGCTATAAATTTCGCAAAGGCATTATTTGCTTGTTCTCGTTGCATGCGCAACATTTCATGCATAGCGGAATCCACATTCTCTAGTTCTAACTCCCAATGTGTTAATGTTCGTTCCACAGCCATCCATTCTTCGATAGTATTTGCAGTATCGATCATATAGGTGATATCCGAAAATTCCTGACGATAGGTTGTGTTCGTATGTTCTTCGACGATCTCACGTTGGTGGATGTGCTTCTTCAGACATAGCAATATTTGACTAGGGTTTACAGGCTTAATCAAGTAGTCGGCTATCTTTTGTCCAATAGCTTGCTCCATGATGTGTTCTTCTTCAGATTTGGTAATCATCACCACAGGCAGGGTAGGGTGTAATGTCTTAATCTCTTGTAACACTTCTAAACCAGACAATCCAGGCATGTTTTCATCCAAAAACACAATGTCAAATCGCAACTCTCGACATGCTTCGATAGCATCTCGTCCGTTGTTAATCGGGGTTACTTCGTATCCCTTTTCTTGTAAGAAAATAATGTAAGGTTTTAGCAGATGAATCTCATCGTCCGCCCAAAGTATTCGGTTCATAGTTTCTCCATTTGTTTATTAGGTTTAACATATCTTCTGCCCAGTCACTATCAAAATGCATCATTTTGCCTGTGCGTGGGTGTTTAAATCCAAGTGTTTTGGCATGTAATACTTGTCGTGGACAAAGCGCAAAACAATTCTGTATGTATTGTTTGTATTTTTGTGTTCGTAAGCCTTTAAGTACTTCCATCCCACCATACTTCTCATCGGCAAATAGTGGGTGTCCAATGCTTTTCATATGTACGCGTATCTGATGCGTACGCCCAGTTTCCAATCGGCATTCAACAAGCGTTACATATTGAAATCTTTCTAGCACGCGCCAATGTGTGATGGCTTCTTTCGCATTAGGGTTTTCTTCTAGATCCCATATTCTATATATCGTGCGATCGCGCGTATCGCGTGCGAGAGCACCCTCAATGGTTCCTTCGTCTTCTGCGAAGGTCCCCCAAACGAGTGCATTGTATGTTCGCTCGGTGCTGTGCTCAAAGAATTGTTGCCCTAAGTTTGTTTTTGCTTCGGGAGTTTTGGCAATCAGTAGCAGTCCACTTGTATCTTTGTCAATGCGATGTACTAGGCCGATGTTTGGATCATTTATGTTCAAGGTGTCTTGAAAGTAAAATGCCAAAGCATTAAGCAATGTGTGTTCATAGTTCCCGTGTCCAGGGTGTACCACCATACCGGCTGGTTTGTTGATGACTAATACATCATCGTCCTCATATACTATATTTAGTGGGATGTCTTCAGGATAGATAGTATAGTCGTGTGGCTCGTGGTCAAGGAGTACTTGTACGATATCAAGTGGTTTAACTTTGTAGTTACTACTTACAGGCTTACCATTAACCCATACATTGCCAGCATCGGCTGCGTTTTGGATACGATTACGCGAAGTACCAGGCATATGATCAGCTAGATACTTATCTACACGTTGTGGAGTCTGTCCTTTGTCCACTTCGCTATGCCAACGTTCCCATACTTCGTGTTCCATTTCCATACCTTGCGCCTTTAAAAGAAATCCTCCTCATTACTTTCTTCGTAATTAGTGGTAATAGTCTTTTCTATATCGGTAGTTAGTTTTATATTCACGCTAGTTCCTTCTACAACAACTGTGCCACTTGCAGGCATTTGTTGGTATACGACGTACGGTATTTGTTCCCCCTCGGTTGGTGCTTCATCGTACTCCACACTGCCTAAAGTTAAAGAATATGCTAGTAACCATGAGTTGGCTTCTTTTAGCGTCTTGCCTATGATATGTGGTACATTAACTTCTTTGACACCTTGTCCTTGCCCAACTACCAGATTGACCAATGTACCCTCCTCTAATCGTGTGCCAGCTACTATGGATGTATCACATGTGCGTACATCTAAGATGATATTCTTAAATGTAGATGGTCTATATATAACTTCGCCCATCTCTAGTCCTAAGGATTTGACGGTAGCTTCTGCCTGACGCAAACTCAAGTCGCGTAGTTCTGGCAATATTACAGGACGACGAAAACGAGCGTTCTGAACAACATAGATCGTGCGGCCATGTTTAACTTTAGAACCTGGAGATGGATTTTGCTCGACAATAGTACCAAGAGGAACCTTTCGTGAGAAAGTAGAATCAATCACTTCAATACATAAACCTTCTGCTTGAGCAATGATATTTGCTTCGGCGATATGCATGGTTGTGACATCTGGAACTTCTACTTCTACACCATGTTGTGTGTATTTACGCAAACCAAATATGAGTGCTATAATTAGTAGTATGCTTACAATGACCAATAAGCAAACATTCAACAATGCCATGCCCCATTTTAGGACACTAAAAACACCTTTTTTTGCCATTTTTTGTCTAATTTTGTTAAAAAAAACATTAATTTGTCTGCAAAAGTACATTTTTTTTTGCACATATGCAATTTTTTCTGTAATTTTGTGCCCGATTTTGCGGTTAGAAAGTAAAATCATCAGTATATATTCACAATTATTAAACATTATTGTTATGAAAAAGGTATTAATCGCTGTTGTATCACTCTGCATAATTGGTGGTGTGGTATGGTATGTTTTGGACAAAAAGAATGCTACAGAGTGTTCTGCTACAGAGTGCTGTGTAAAGGCTGATAGCTGCTGCGTAAAGGCAGACAGTTGCTGCGTAAAGGCAGATAGCTGCTGCGCTAAAGTTGATAGCGTTGCAGTAGCTGAGTAATATCACTAGGTATGGTTTATGGATGATTAAAGGCGTGGACATTCCACGCCTTTAATTTTTACACATTGAAATCTTGAAACGTGGCTTTTTCGCTAGAAACTTGAAACCCTTTTATATCATACTTGGCATCATCGCAGCTTTGCTTGGTACGTTAGGCATTTTTGTTCCAGGTTTGCCGACCACACCGTTGGTGTTGTTAGCTTCGTGGTGTTTTTATCGTAGTTCACCGCGTCTGCAAGCGTGGCTGTTGCAGTCGTTTTTGGGTAAATATATCCGTGAGTATCGTGATAAAGGAGGTCTCACCACGCGCAAGCGCGTGTACATTATATTGTTGATGGCTACGATGGTGGCTATTTCTACTATCTTCTTTATAAAAACGCTACCCATCCGAATCATCGTCTGGGTAGCGGGTGCAATAGGTTGCTTTGTAGTTGGCTTTATTGTGCCAAGAGCCAAATCTTAATAGTTGCGTTTAAGCCGCATTTTCTAAACTTATTCTCCGAGTCTTTGAAGTTCCACGGTGAAATGACGCATCAATGGCGCTTCTTTGGTGATTGCCAAACCACGTGTGATAGTCTCACGACGGTCATATACATTCTTCAGCGCAGCAGCGATGACCTTCATATGGTTGTCGGTATAAACGCGGCGAGGGATACACAGGCGCACCAAATCCAATCCGCCAAAGCGGTTTTCTCGGGTCACTGGATCACGGTCAGCTAAGATATAACCAATCTCGCAGGCACGGATACCTGCCTCAAGGTAGAGTTCGCACGTGAGTGTTTGCGCTGGGAATTCCTCGATAGGTACATGGGTCAATACCTTATCTGCGTCCACGAAGATAGCATGACCACCAGCAGGACGTTGGTAAGGTATACCGTATTCGTCAAGCAACTGAGCCAAGTATTCTACTTGGTGGATACGGGTATGGAGCATGTCGAACTGGGTGTTCTCTTCGAGACCGACAGCCAAAGCAGCCATATCACGGCCATTCATACCACCATAGGTGATGAAGCCCTCGTAAGGGATACAATAGCGTTTGCAGCCCTCGTACCAGTCCTCGCGATTGGTAGCGATGAAGCCACCCATATTCACGATACCGTCTTTCTTGGCGGACATGGTCATGGAGTCGGCATAGGAGAACATCTCACGGGCAATCTCTTGGATAGACTTGTCGGCATAGCCCTCCTCGCGGGTCTTGATGAAGTAGGCATTCTCGGCAAAGCGCGCGGAGTCCATATTCACAGGTACGCCATACTTGTGGCACAACTCGCATGTCTCGCGGATATTCTTCATGGAAACAGGTTGACCACCTACGGTGTTGTTGGTGACGGTGAGTACCATGAATGGCACATTACCTGGGTTGTCCTTGAGGAGTTGTTCGAGGTGCTTGAGGTCCACATTACCCTTGAATGGGAGTTCGAGTTGGGTGTCCTTTGCCTCCTTGATAGTCACGTCGATAGCGTGTGCATGGCGTGCTTCAATATGTCCCTTGGTGGTGTCAAAGTGGGCATTGCCAGGGATGACTTGTCCCTCACGCACGAGGTGAGAGAAGAGCACATTCTCGGCTGCACGACCTTGGTGCGTTGGGATAACATACTGAAAACCAGTGATACGAGTGATAGTGTCCTTGAGTTCGAAGAACGACTTACTACCCGAATAACTTTCATCGCCGAGCATGAGGGCCGCCCATTGGCGGTCAGACATGGCGCCTGTACCCGAGTCGGTGAGCAGGTCGATATACACTTGCTCGCTGCGGAGCATAAAGATGTTGTTTTTGGCTTCTTTCAGCCATTGTTCGCGCTCTGCGCGTGTGGATTTGCGAATGGGCTCTACCATCTTAATCTTCCACGATTCTGCAAAAGGTAATTCCATGGATATATAAGGTTAAAAAAGTTTTAAGGGTTTCAAAGTTTCAATGTTTTAAGGGGCTGGTTTTGCGATGCGGTGTGTCCACCAGAGCCAGAGGCAGAAGAGCATAAAGTAGAACATATATTTGAATACATATTCATGCAGCAGCTCAAACCATTCAGGGTGATGCTCAATAGCGATGGCGATAAGTGTGATGCGTAATATATTAAATAGGTATGCGCACGCGAGGCCGAGAGGAATGAACCATAGTTTATGCTTCCAACTGCCACGTGCAACCAACATAATAATGATCCAAATAAAAGATTGCTTCAATCCAGTACATCCCCAAACGATGCGTGTCCCCGACCCCGTGGCAAAATGAATAAGGTTAGGTTCGTAGAAATATACTTGATCATTGGTCAGCGATATAAGCCAATAGACTACTTGGCTGATATGATGCGCCATAAAGTCAAAGGGGGCGGTGATATTTATACCTAACCAAGTGACCTCGTTGCCACTCTCATCGCCTAACACAGTGAATTTCCAAAAATAGTTTGCTGCTAATAGTGCCACAACAAAGAGGATAATATCTATGTATGGCTTGATAAGTTCGATATATTTCTTTGTGTCTTTCATTAAATTTTTGTTTTGGCGTATGGTGCTGCGTCCATAGGGCAGAACTCTCCATCAAGATATTTGAAGTAACCAGCTTGGCACACCATAGCAGCATTGTCAGTTGTATAGGAGAAAGGAGGAATATGTACTGTCCAATGATGCCGACGCCCTAAATCCAATAAAGCTTCACGCAAACCACTGTTTGCGCTCACTCCCCCTGCAACGGCAAGCTCAGAAATCTTGAGGTCCTTAGCAGCACGTTTGAGTTTATTGATTAGAATATCAATAACAGTCTTTTGCAGAGAAGCACATAGATCAGCTTTGTTTTCTTCGATAAAATTGGGATTCTCCTTTAGCTGGTCACGTAAAAAATATAGGAACGAAGTTTTGAGGCCCGAGAATGAATAGTTGTACCCAGAAATGTTGGGTTTAGCGAAATGGAAAGCTTCTGCATTACCTTCTTTGGCTAGGCGGTCGATATGTGGTCCGCCCGGGTAGGGTAGCCCCATGATTTTGGCGCACTTGTCGAATGCTTCGCCTGCAGCATCATCAATAGTTTGCCCTATAATTTCCATATCGCGATACGATTTTACTAATACAATCTGGCTATTTCCTCCGCTAACTAATAGGCAGAGGAAGGGAAAGGTGGGAGGACAGGATGCTTCGCTGTTGGTTTTGATGAAGTGCGCTAGGATATGTGCTTGGAGATGGTTGACCTCTACCAATGGGATATTCTTCGCTAGAGCTAATCCTTTTGCGAAACTAGTTCCGACTAAGAGACTACCCAATAACCCCGGTCCGCGCGTAAAGGCTATAGCACTCAGTTGATCTGCTGTAACTTCAGCACGTTTGAGGGCTGCATCTACTACAGGTATAATGTTCAACTGATGTGCACGACTAGCTAGTTCGGGAACTACACCACCAAACTCCTCGTGTACACCTTGTGATGCTGTCACATTGCTCAGTAATATGCCATCACGGATGATCGCTGCTGATGTGTCATCGCAACTAGATTCTATGGCGAGAATAATGATATTTTCCATTTCGAGTGCAAAGATACGAAAAAAAGCTGAAAGGTAAAAATTGAATTGATAAAAGTTCGTTAAAATATATATAATCACTAACTAATCACTAACTAATCACTAATTAATCTCTAACTAATAACTAATTAATATATATGACTTTGACAAGTTAAAAGAAAGACAAAATAATAATATGCTCTAGAGGTAATAGTTTTGGCACGGTTTTTGTTACAATCTGTTGCGTTGATAGTCATCGCGTATATGATGACTTCTATTAATTTGTAATTAATCATAAAACTATATCATACATGCAAACAACCGTAGATATTCGCGAACTACAAGAGCGCATAGAGCGTGAGAGTTCGTTTGTGGAAGCCCTGACTATGGGTATGAACCAAGTGATAGTTGGTCAAAAGCACTTAGTAGAAAGTTTGTTGATAGGTCTATTAGCAGATGGACACATTCTGTTGGAGGGTGTTCCTGGTTTGGCAAAAACACTAGCAATCAACACTTTAGCAAAATTAGTAAAGGCTGATTTTAGCCGTATTCAGTTCACGCCAGACTTGTTGCCAGCGGATTTGTTGGGTACACAGATTTACTCTCAAAAATCAGAAGAGTTTAAGGTGAAGCGTGGTCCTATCTTTGCTAATTTTGTGTTAGCGGATGAGATAAACCGTGCACCAGCGAAAGTGCAATCCGCTCTTTTGGAGGCAATGCAAGAGCGTCAGATTACCATAGGTGAGAATACTTTTTCGTTAGGTCAACCATTCCTCGTGCTAGCAACTCAGAACCCTATTGAACAAGAGGGGACCTATCCATTGCCAGAAGCACAAACAGACCGCTTTATGTTGAAAGTGGTGATTGGTTATCCAAAGAAAGAGGAAGAGATGCAGATTATTCGTCAGAATATTACTGGCGAGAAAGTGCATGTAAATTCTATTCTGGCTACAGAGGATATCCTCAAGGCACGCAAGATTGTCCGTGAGGTATATATTGATGAGAAGATTGAGAAGTATATTGTCGATATTGTGTTTGCTACTCGTCAGCCAGAGGCATATGGTTTGGAGAATATGAAAGCAATGATTGCTTTTGGCGGTTCACCACGTGCAAGCATTAATTTAGCATTGGCAGCTCGTGCGTATGCTTTTATTCATCGCCGTGGCTATGTGATTCCTGAGGATGTACGTGCTGTTTGTTACGATGTATTGCGTCATCGTATAGGTTTGACCTATGAGGCTGAAGCTAATAATATCACCACCGAAGATGTGATTACTGAGGTGTTGAATGCCGTGCAAGTGCCTTAATAATTTAGGTTGTAGAATGCCCCTATGGGCTATATGTTAAAGGTTATAGGCATGAATTCTGACGAATTACTTAAACGAGTACGGAAGATAGAGATCAAGGCGCGGAAGCTGAGTCGTAATATCTTCGCTGGTGAATATCACTCTCAATTTAAGGGGCGCGGTATGGCGTTTTCGGAGGTGCGTGAGTATCAGCCAGGTGATGATGTTCGTAGCATAGATTGGAATGTGACGGCTCGATTGAACAAGCCTTATATCAAGGTGTTTGAAGAGGAAAGAGAGTTGACGGTAATGTTGTTGGTGGATGTCTCTGGAAGTCGCAATTTTGGTACGATGAGCCAGATGAAGCGTGATATGATGACAGAGGTTGCTGCCACTTTGGCATTCTCTACCATCGCCAATAATGATAAGGTAGGTGTAATCTTTTTCTCTGATAAAATTGAGAAGTTCATTCCAGCTAAGAAGGGAAAAACACACGTTTTGCACATTATTCGCGAGTTGCTGTGTTTTGAGCCAGACTCTACAGGAACGGATGTAGCACAAGCATTACAATATTTTGCTTCTGCACAGAAGCGCCATTGTACTGTTTTTGTGATTTCAGATTTTGTTGGTGCTGGGGATATGTATAAACCGCTGCTAGTAGCGTCTAATCGTCATGAAGTGAATGCGATTCAGATATATGATCGTCGTGAAGCCGAGTTGCCTAATATAGGTCTCGTAAAATTTCATGATGCAGAAACAGGTAGTGATATGTGGGTAGATACTTCTGTTGAAACTATACGAAATCATTATGCACAATCGTGGCGTGATAATCAAGTTGCTATTAACCAACTCTTCACACGAACAGGTGTTAATCATGTTACGATACGCACAGATGAAGATTATGTAAAATCTTTAATGCACTTATTCAGATGCTAACAACGATATTGGCACTGGTGGTTAGTGCCTCAATAGATAGTACCACCCTTTTTATCGGAGATCAGACCGATCTGCATTTGCAAGCTACTTGTGCACAGGGAGAGCAAGTGCAATTCCCTATACTAGAAGATGAATTGATATCAGGTATTGAAATCGTGGACAAAACCATTATTGATACCACAACGTTGGGTGATGGTCGTGTTCAATACAATCAGTATCTAACAATAACTTCTTTTACGGATTCTCTGTTTTATATAGCGCCTTTATCCTTTGTGAGTGGTAATAATCGCGTCCAGACAGATGGTTTGACTCTCAATGTGGTACAACCTTTTGAAATGGATACCGCGGACTTGACCATTACGGATATTAAGGGTGTTTACAAAGCACCTATTTGGTGGTGGGGCATTTTACGTTGGGTACTACTAGCTTTGGGAATTGTTGGCGTTGGTGTAGGTGGGTATTATTTGATCGTCTTCTTAAAACGTCGTTTTGGCATGACAGAAGTTGAGGTGGTGGCAAATGAACCATTGCGCCCCGCCGATGAAGTGGCTTTGGAAAAACTAGATGCTATCCGTGAGGAGAAAATTTGGCAGTCGGGACAAGTGAAAGAATATCAAACTCAATTGACAGATGTAGTGCGTGAGTATATAGCCCGGCGTTTTGATGTGAATAGTGTTGAGCAAACATCAGATGATACGTTAAATGCAATTCGTCCATTGTTAAATGATAAGAAAGAATTGTATGAACAACTGCGCAAGATGTTGACATTAGCTGACTTAGTGAAGTTTGCTAAATGGACTGCTACCCCCGATGAAAACGAAATGAGTTTGCGCAACGCATATACATTTGTTAAGGAAACCTCGGTAGCAGAGGAAGTAAAAACTGAAAACGAAAAAAGTGAAAGGTGATAGAGTATGACGTTTGCTAATCCTGGATATTTATTTTTGCTCCTCTTACTAATTCCTATAATAGGATGGTATGTTTGGAAATTGCGTACAGCTCGTGCTTCTGTGCAGCTTTCTTCTACTGCCTCTTTGCAAATGCATCGCAAGAAGAGTTTACGCGTGTGGATGGTACATGTACCTTTTTTATTGCATGTAGCTGTGATTACACTCTTGTCATTGGCCCTTGCTCGTCCGCAACTAAGCAATCGTTGGCAGTCAGAATCAACCGAAGGTATCGATATCATGATGGCTTTAGATATATCAGGTACGATGCTAGGCGAGGATCTCAACCCGAATCGTTTGGAAGCAGCTAAAGCAGTGGCGACAGAGTTTGTGTTAGAGCGTCCTAATGACCAAATAGGTTTAGTAGTATTTGCAGGTGAGAGTTTTACTCAATGTCCTTTGACGACGGATCATGCAGCATTGGTCAATCTGTTTCAATCCGTTAAGTTCGGTATGATCGAAGATGGTACAGCTATTGGTTTGGGTCTTGCGAATGCAGTTAATCGCATGAAAGACTCTTCTACAAAATCAAAAGTGGTTATATTACTCACTGATGGTAGTAATAATCGCGGCGATATTGATCCACTCACAGCTGCTGAGATTGCAAAGACCTTTGATATACGGGTATATGCGATAGGTGTAGGCAGCTATGATGAACAAGTGCGAGTGCCCATTCATACGCCATATGGGGTTCAATATAGCACGATGAGTTCTGAGTTTGATGAAACTACGCTGCGTAATGTTGCGCATATGACGGGTGGTGAGTATTTTCGTGCGACAGACAACAATAGTTTGCGTGAAATTTATCAACAGATTGATCAACTTGAGAAAACTAAGCTTCGTGTGCGCGAGTATACTAAACGAACAGAGTGCTTTGCTCCATTTTTAACTGCAGCATTAGTATGCATGTTGTTGGAGTTGTTGCTGCAATTTTTTGTATTGCGTACTATATCTGAATAATAGGAATATATTTGATAAAGGTTCAAGAATATGTTTAGATTTGCAAATATAGAGATGCTATGGTGGCTAATTACGATTCCTGTATTCGTGATAGCTTATATAATCTATACGAAACGCAAACGTCGCCAATTGATTGAGTTCGGTGATCGTGAACTAATGGCGCAATTGATGCCAGATGCTTCTAAGTCTCGCCCTATAGTGAAATTTAGTTTATTGATAATAGCTCTAGCATTGTTGATAGTAGCGGTGGCACGTCCGCAGTTTGGTCAAAAAGAAAAAACTATAAAGCGTCAGGGTATAGAGGTTGTTGTGGCATTGGATATCTCGAATTCAATGTTAGCGGAGGATGTTGCACCCAACCGATTGGATCGTGCGAAGCAAGTGCTGAGTAAAATGATGGACAATATGGTGGATGACAAGGTGGGACTAATAGTGTTTGCTGGAGAGGCATTTACACAGTTACCAATAACTTGTGATTACGTATCCGCTAAAATGTTTTTGAATACGATATCACCCAGTTTGATTTCTTCACAAGGTACTGCTATAGGTGCTTCATTGCACACAGCAATTGCCTCATTTGGCTCAGTTGAGAATGAGGTGGGACGTGCAATAATTCTTATTACCGATGGTGAAAACCACGAAGATGATGCAATAGCGGCTGCAAAAAAGGCATACGAGATGGGGATACAAGTTTATGTGGTTGGTATCGGTAAACCAGACGGAGCACCTATACCAAAATTGGGGACTAATGATTACATCAAGGATCGTAATGGGCAGATTGTGGTTAGTAAATTGAATGAAGAAATGTGCCAACAAATAGCACAAGCAGGACATGGCATTTATGTGCGGTGTGATAATACCAATACGGCTATGCGTGCATTGCAAAATGAACTAAATGATCTAGCCACTGCAGAATTGGAGTCAACTGTTTATGCCGATTATAACGAGCAATTCCAATCATTCGTATTGGTTGCACTATTATTAATGGTAGTGGAGTTTTTTATTCTTCTACGTAAGAATCATCGTCTTGCTCGTATGGATTTGTTCAAAGAGAAATCAGAAAAAAAATAGTATTATGAATCGTGTTTTATTTACAATCATATTCTTAGGCAGTTTTTCGCTACTTTTTGCACAAAAGGAAGCTCCTGATGTGCGAAAAGGTAATAGAGCATATAATAAGGAAAACTATACTGAGGCAGAAGTAAATTACCATCGTGCGTTAGATAAGAATGATCAATCGTTTGAAGGACATTTTAATCTTGGGGATGCTCTATACAAGCAAGGTAAATTTGAAGAAGCACTGAAACAATATCTCACAGCTGAGAAGCAACTGAAGGCTAATGATAAAATGCATAAGGATAAAATCCATAACCGCTTGGCAGATACCTATCATAACATAGGAAATACTATGTATATGCAGCAGCAATATGATCAGGCTATTAATGCTTATCAGCAATCGCTGCGTTATAATCCAAAGGATAATGATACTCGGTATAATTTGGTCAAAGCCATGCAACAACTAAAGCAACAGCAGCAACAACAGCAACAGCAAAACCAACCACAGAATCAGCAGCAGAATCAACAAGATAATCAAAATCAGCAACAGCAGCAAGATCCTCAACCGCAAGATCCTCAAGAGCAAGATCCCCAACAGAACGAATCAGATGAGCAACAAATGGATAAGGAAACTGCTGAGCAAATTTTACAAGCGCTAGAGCAAGATGAATTAGATACACAAGAGAAACGTAAATTGCAACAAGGAAAAAAACGCCGTATAGAGAAAGAATGGTAAGATTATGAAAAAGAAACTATCTATATTATTACTTTGTGTCGTAGCGCTCACTACTTTAGCGCAAGATGTTGAGTTCAAAGCATCGGCTCCCGCGCAAGTGATTATGGGTGAGCCTTTCCAGTTGGTTTATTCTATTAACAAACGCGCCAAGGATTTACGTGCACCCGAATTCGTGGATTTTGACTATATTGCGGGCCCTTTCCAATCACAATCATCATCCACATCATTCGTCAATGGTAAACGTACATCTAGTTATAACCTAGCGTTTACATATACGCTCATGGCTAATAAGAAGGGCACCTTTACTATCCCTGCAGCTACAATCATGGTTGATGGTGATCAATATACATCTAACGGAGTACGTATCACGGTGCTTCCACCTGATGAATCACCTACCACGTCTGCGAACACGAATTCTCCTATTCAAACACAAGAGACTACTAATGTTGGTGCAGAGAATATATTCCTGCGTACTGTCATTAGTAAAAAGCAAGTGTGTGAACAAGAAGCGATTCTGTTGAGTTACAAACTATATTTCGCTGGAGTAGATGTAGCACAATTTACGAATAACACCAAATTACCAGAGTTTAAGGGATTCCTTAAACAGGAGTTGGATATGGGTGAGATACAAACAGAACTAGAACATTATAATGGTCGTAATTATCAAACGGCAGTATTGTATCGCACTCTCCTATTTCCCCAGCAGAGTGGCGAATTAGAGATTCAACCCGCACAATTCGAAGCCGTCTTACGCGTACGCAGTAGGGCGCAAGTGCGTAGTATTTTTGATGATTTCTTTGACAGTTATACCACAGCTACTAAACCTCTTACTGCACCGGGTGTTACCGTCCAAGTTGCTTCCTTGCCAGCAGGTAAACCTATTGGGTTCAGTGGCGGAGTAGGGCAGTTTGACCTTGCAAGCAACATTTCGAAGACTCATTTGCAAGCCAACGAAGCAGTTACACTTACCTTAACTATCCAAGGTACAGGTAATATGAAACTACTCAAGACACCTGCTGTAGATTGGCCTGAAGGATTTGAGGTGTATGATCCTAAGGTAACCAATAATTTTAAAACTACGAGTGCTGGACTTAGTGGCACAAAAACGATAGAATATCTGGCTATACCTAGAGCTAGTGGTACTTATATTATCCCTCCTGTGAAGTTCGCATATTATGATACCGATTCAAGATCCTATCGTGAACTCACAACTCCAGAATACACACTCGCCATCGCTAGAGGCAGCAGTGATGACGATGCTACTGTAGTGATGAATAATTTTGTGCAAAAGGAAGATATACAAACTCTGGCTACCGACATACGATATATTTACACCAATGAACTTTCTAACTCAAATACCGAACCTGTGTTAACATTCGGATCGCTGTTATTTTGGTTGTTATATGCTATACCATCATTGATTGCTACCATTCTATTCATTATCTTCCGCAAACGGATTAAGGAAAATGCAGATATCACACACATGCGATATAAAAAGGCAAATAAAGTAGCGCAAAAACGACTTAAAACAGCAGAGAAACTGCTCAAACAAAACAATAAAGAAGCCTTTTTTGAAGAAGTTGAACGCGCCGCATGGACATATCTAAGTGACAGGTTATCGGTACCTACCGCCCAACTTAATAAGGAGAATATAATACAAGTTTTAAGTGATAAGGGTGTGGCGCGTGAATTGATTGATGAAGTCCTTGATGTTCTTACTACGGCTGAAATTGCTCGCTATGCACCTACATCCGACCATGCAATGCAGGATTTGTACAATGCAACTACTAAGATTATTAACCAATTAGAGAATAATAAGCTATGAAATTGCTATTTATATTTTTAACAACTATCTTCTCGCAGGCCAATGCGCAATATGCAGAGGGTAATTATGCGGAAGCTGCTGCGCAATATCAAGAAATATTGCAAGAACAACCTTCTGCTGAAGTGTATTATAATCTAGGTAATGCCTATTTCAAACAAGGTGAACTAGCGCAATCCATCCTAGCGTATGAGCGTGCATTGCGTCTTAATCCCTCTTTTAAGGATGCGAAGCATAACCTTGATTTTGCTCAATCCAAAATAATAGACAATATAGAAGATACGCAGTCTTTTTTTCTTTCTAATTGGTTAAAAGTTATTCGTAACACGCTAAGCCAAAGTACGTGGATGATTTTATCAATATCTTTATTTATTCTTACTTTGATAGGATTCTTTATCTTCGCTTTTAGCCGTAATGTTGGACTTCGTAAATCAGCTTTTTACATAGGTTTGATAACATTAATCATCTCTATAGGTGCTTGTGCTAATGCAGGGAGTCTGCATAAGCGTGACAAGCAACGTGCTGAGGCTATTATCACCCAAGGAATTGTAAATGCAAAAGCTTCACCCGACCGTTCTGGTACAGAATTGTTTACTCTTCATGAAGGTACTAAGGTGAAAATAACTGAGGTTATTGGCGAATGGTGTTGCATCCATGTTGGGAACAATGTTGGATGGATGCAATTGTCACACTTGGAACGTATTTAGCATATGAAAAACCAACTACATATAGACACGCTTTGCGTGCAGGCGGGATATAATCCCGGAAAGGGTGAATCTAGGCAAGTGCCTATCATTCAGAGTACTACTTTTAAGTATGAAACTAGTGAGCAAATGGGCAAACTCTTTGATTTGGAGGAGAGTGGCTATTTTTATACTCGGTTACAAAACCCTACTAATGATACCACAGCTGCCCAAATTGCGGCGATGGAAGGTGGTGTAGCAGCTATGCTAACTAGTTCAGGACAGGCAGCCAACTTCTTTGCATGTTTCAATATTTGTCAAGCTGGCGATCATATGATCACCACCACTAGTATTTATGGAGGTACATATAACCTCTTTGGTGTGACCTTCCCTAAAATGGGAATTGAGATTACCTTTATTGATCAAGATGCTAGTGATGAGGAATGGGCAGCTGCTTTCCGTCCGAACACCAAACTCGTGTTTGGCGAGACTTTGTCCAATCCTAATGTTCGTATTTTGGACATCGAGCGCATAGCTAAAATTGCTCATGATCATGGTGTACCATTGATAGTAGATAACACGTTTCCTACGCCGGTCAACTGCCGCCCATTTGAATTTGGTGCTGATATCGTGACGCACTCTACAACCAAGTATATGGATGGTCAGGGCGTTCAAGTAGGAGGTGTGATAGTGGATAGTGGCAACTTTGATTGGGAGGCAGAACATGACAAATTTGCTTGCCTTACGGAGCCCGATGCTTCTTACCATGGATTGCGTTATACTGAGGCGTTTGGGAAACAAGCCTATATCACCAAGGCAACGGCGCAATTAATGCGTGATTTGGGGTCGATCCAAAGTCCACAAAATGCGTTCTATTTACATTTGGGGTTGCAGACCCTTCATGTGCGCATGCCTCGGCATTGCGAGAGTGCTCTCAAGGTGGCTAGATATCTGGAGAATCATCCCGATGTGGCATGGATTCGCTACCCGGAATTGGAGAATGATCCTGAGCATGCTCGTCAGCAAAAGTATATGCCTAATGGTAGTTGCGGCGTAATGGCCTTTGCCGTGAAAGGTGATAGAGCCTTTGCTAATCGTTTTATGGACAATCTAAAGTTGGTAACTATAGAAACCCATGTAGCTGATTGTCATACATGTATATTGCATCCTGCTTCACATACTCATCGCCAACTGAATGATGAAGCATTGTTGGCAGCAGGTATTGATCCAAACTTGATGCGATTGAGTATCGGTTTGGAGCATGCAGATGATCTAATAGCAGATATAGAATATGCACTTACACAAGCTCATAACGGATAACTTTGCTTTCGAAGCAGGTGGTAGCATTGATCGTTTGGAGATTGTCTATCACACTTCTCCTCGCAAATACCAACCTAGTGACCGTGTAGTGTGGCTATGCCATGCGTTGACTGCCAACTCTGATCCGTTGGATTGGTGGCCAGAGATGGTAGGTAAGGGATGTTGTGTGGACCCAGATAAAGACTATGTAGTATGTGTTAATATCTTGGGCTCTGCTTATGGCACCACAGGGCCACGCCATTTTGATAATCCATTTTCTTTCCCCAAATTTACAGTTCGTGATACTGCGCGTTTGTTTTCATTGGTGCGAGAGCATCTGGGTATCAAGCAGGTGGACTTGCTCGTGGGTAGTTCGATCGGTGGATTTCATGCGTTAGAATGGGCTATTATGGAGGGAAACGTGATACGCCATGCTGCATTTATTGCTACAGCGCCTCGTGTATCGCCATGGTTGAGTGCTTGGATGGAAGTACAGCGCATGGCAATAGAAGCTGATCCTACTTTCCGTGCTGCTGAGAATCTACAAGGAGGTAGCAAAGGATTGGAGGCTGCACGAGCAATCTCGCTAATTTCCTATCGTAGTTTTGATGGCTATAATCTCACGCAATATGAAGAGGATGATGACTGCCTATTTGCAGGGCGTGCGGCTTCTTATGAGCGTTATCAAGGCGAGAAATTGGTGCGCCGTGGCTTTGATGCATATTCCTACTATTATCTGCTGCATTGTGTAGATAGCCAGAATGTGGGGCGTAATCGTGGAGGTGTGGCAGCTGCACTGAGCCAAATTCAGGCGAAGTCAATCGTGATAGCCATCACATCCGATGGTTTATTCCCTCCATGCGAAAGTACAGAATGGGCAGAGCATATTCCTCGAGTGCAATATTACGAGATAGAATCGCGCTTTGGTCACGATGGTTTCTTGCTAGAGACTGAGCAGATTACGCATTTGCTAAAGCAAATATAGAACCCTCGAAACAATAAAATATGGCTTGAATGGATCCATTCAAGCCATATTTGTTTATGTCAGCTATTCTATGCTTGCGCAGCTAAGTATTTTTCAGCTTCCATAGCGGCTTTGCATCCGCTAGCAGCAGCTACGATGGCTTGGCGATAGTGTGGATCGGCGCAATCACCCGCAGCAAATACACCTGCTACATTGGTGCGTGGACTATCACCCTCTACCACGATATATCCCTCTGCATCGCGGTTGAGATATTCCGCAAAAAGGTCTGTGTTAGGCTTATGTCCGATAGCGAGAAAGAAACCGTCAATAGCGATATGGCGAATCTCCTCTTCGGGTGTCCCTTTTTTGTAGATAAGATCAGCACCTTCTACTTTGTTTTCGCCGGTGAGGTTGCGGGTGTTGTGCTCAAACAAGATCTCAATCTTTGGATTGTCTTTCACGCGCTGTTGCATGATCTCAGATGCACGGAGATATGGTTTGCGCACAATCATATATACTTTCTCGCATAAGCCAGCCAAGTAGTTTGCCTCTTCACAAGCGGTATCACCACCACCTACAACAGCCACCGTCTTTTTGCGATAGAAGAAGCCGTCGCAAGTAGCACAAGCCGATACGCCACGGCCCTTATAGTCCTCCTCAGATTGGATACCCAAGAACTTAGCACTTGCACCTGTGGCAATAATCACGGTGTCTGCCTCGTAGAGTTGGTCGTCCTCTACCCACACTTTCTTTGGCGAGCAAGAGAAGTCCACTTTAGTTACCATACCCGATACGAATTGGGTGCCAAAACGTTCCGCTTGACGGCGCATGTCATCCATCATTTGATAGGGTTCTACGCCGTCTGGATAACCCGGAAAGTTCTCTACTTCGGTGGTAATCATTAGTTGTCCACCTACTTGCATACCCTCAATGAGAACAGGTTGGAGGTTAGCGCGTGAAGCATAAATAGCTGCGGTATAGCCCGCAGGGCCAGAGCCGATAATAAGACATTTCATGTTATATACGTTTTAAAAGTTTCAAAAGTTTTAAGAGTTCTAAAGGTTATCTCAGGTCGTTGATGAAGGCACCTTCTTTTTCGATAGTGAAAGAGGGTGTTTCATCTGTATAGTGAGCATTGTTGAGACGCAATGTGGTGAGTTTGCCATCTATTTCGTGAATCTCCACGTTAGTGGGCAACAGCGTCGTTGTTTCCACGCGCAGCACAAACTTCGCTACTCCTGCCGATTGGTCGTTAGGAGTTAAGGTCATTTGTGTCTTTTCGCCAACCTGTTTCTCGGCATATTGGCACACGGGCAGCAGTGCTTGCGCATAAAGGAAAGGATTGGTTTGCAACAGCTCTTCTTCCGCAGGCGTGGAGAGAGTTAGTTCCTCCGTATCTTCGCTATACATATATAAGGTGTTACCATCATAGGCAGCATCCATAGCAAACATACTCAGCGTGAATTGCTTGCCGTGCATAGCCAAACTGCCCGTATAAGTCATGGGTTGGTTTTGTGCCTCCGCAACACTAAGGGAGAAATCCGACACCAAAGTCTTTTGCTCCAATGTGGCGAGTAAAGACTGGAGTACGGTGAGTGTGATGAGTAGCAGTTTCATATTAGCAACCTAATTCTTGTAGTTTCTTATCTAGTTCATCTAAACTCTGTATCAGTACATCGCGACCTTTTGGACCTTTGTTTGGTCCTACGATGCCTGCTGCTTCGAGTTGGTCGGAGAGTTTGCCTGCGCGGTTATAGCCAATCTCAAATGCACGTTGCAGGCGCGAGGTTGACCCCTCTTGCTTGGTCACCACATAGCGTGCCACGTCCGCAAACATCGGGTCAAGGCGCTTCAAATCCACTGCACCAGGAGCCAATGCTTCGCCTTCGCCACCCTCTGGGATATACTCTGGCAATTGATATGGTTCAAAGTAATGTTGCTGTTTCTCAATATGTTCCACAATAGCGTCCACCTCTGGCGTATCCACAAAAGCACATTGCAGACGGGTGATATTGCCATTACCCGAATAGAGCATGTCGCCTCGACCGATGAGTTGGTCTGCACCCTTGGTGTCAAGCACCGTGCGCGAATCCACCACTGATTGCGTGCGCAAAGCGATACGTGTCGGGATATTCGCTTTGATGACACCCGTCACGATATTTACTGACGGACGTTGCGTAGCGAGAATCATGTGCATACCCACAGCACGCGCTTTCTGCGTGATACGTGCGATAGGTGTCTCTACTTGCTTGCCTGCTTGCATGATAAAGTCGCCATACTCATCGATGATGATCACGATATATGGCAAGAACTGGTGGTGGAGTGATTCGGCAACGAGCTTTTCTGGATTCAGGCGACGGGACACAAACTTATCGTTGTAGTCTTCCAAATTGCGCACACCTGCATCCATCAGCAGTTTGTAGCGGTTCTCCATCTCAATCACAAGCGAATTGAGGGTATTAACCACCTTATCGCAATCCACAATGACGATATTCTCATCTTCGGTGTCAGGAGTAGCAGCCAGATAGTGACGGAGCAGTGGTTTGTATGGAGCAAACTCTACCATCTTTGGGTCCACCATCACAAACTTCAATTCTGCTGGGTGTTTCTTGTAGAGGAGCGAAGTGATAATTGCATTGATAGCGACCGACTTACCTTGTCCCGTAGCACCTGCCACAAGGAGGTGAGGGGTCTTGGCCAAGTCGAACATAAACACCTCGTTGGTAATGGTGCGTCCGATAGAGATTGGCAACTTCATTTTTTGCTCCTCTTGGAAGCGTTTAGAAGCAATCACCGAGTGCATTGACACTACTTGTGGATTCTCGTTGGGCACCTCAATACCGATGGTACCTTTGCCAGGGATAGGAGCAATAATACGAATACCCATCGCCGAGAGCGAGAGCATAATATCGTTCTCCAAGTTCTGAATCTTCGAGATACGCACACCTGCCTGAGGTACAATCTCATAGAGCGTTACGGTAGGACCAACAGTCGCCTTAATCGACTCAATCTCAATACCATAGTTACGCAATGTGGTTACAATGCGATTAGCATTGGCTTGTTGCTCCTCTTGGTTGATGACAGGTGCAGTCTCGTTGTCATACACCTTAAGCAAAGATAGTGATGGGAACTTGTAGCGTTCCAAATCTTTACGAGGATCGTAAGGACCGAGTTTCTTAAGAAGATATTCAGGATCATCTTCGGAGAGTTCTACCTCTTTGACTTCTTCTACTGCAATCTGCACATTGTCTTCATTTTCCTCTATTTCCTCTATATGTGTATTTTTAAGTTCTTCATCTTCTTCATCTTCTTCATCACCTCCTTCTACATCTGGCACTTCTATATCTACTACGACCATAGGTTTTTCTCCTGCGATGTCATCAGAATCTTTGTCGTCAATTTGTATATCAATTGGCTCTGAAGCAATTTCATCTTCTGCCGGAGCTTCATCATTTTCTTCATCCTTTGATTTTACAAATAGTCGTTTGATACCATACCACAACTTCTGACAATGCTCCACGAAATGTTTGTCCGCCACGATTAGGAATATAATCATACTAGCGATTAAGACCACTACCACTCCAAACCATTGTATATAGGATGTTGACCAGAGAGATACAATCTCACCGAATTTTCCACCCCATCTGAAGAAACTATCAATGCCCAGTATTTGCTGAGCAAAACCTAAAGTTATAGAAGTCCAAATGGTGAGGAATAGTGTGATAAACAACCATCTTAGACGTTTAATAGGAATATGTACAATCATCCCTACAGCATATACCCCCAATAGGCATAATATTATGATGGATACTATACCAAAGGTACCATCTACGAGCCAAGCTGCCGTGATGGCACCAGGTAGTCCTAACACATTCTTAATCTCTGCACGCAGTTCGCTGCGATCACCATCATGATTTACAATTGAATAGTCATCTGCGCCTGTGAAGAAGAAACTAAAATAGGATACGATTAGCATGAGCATAATAGCACTACATACTACTCCTATGGCTATACGAAAGCGGTCGCTCATCATCGTATTGCGCATTGTAGTGAAGAAATTCTTTACTCCACTGTTGTTACTCATGCTAGTTTCTTGTTGCTCCGCTGGGGAGGATGATCTGGTTGGTCGTGTTACTCTTCTTGCCATAATAATTTTATTTCATAGTTATATAGGATGTGGCGTGCTATATTTATTATACTTTTTTTAATCGGTTGCAAAGATACAACATTTTTTTGAATTATGCAAATGTTCGTATGAAATACTACAAAAAACAAGCGTGCGCAATTATGCGCACGCTTGGGAAAAAGTCTCTGTAAATGTTTTTGGATTACAATTCCATACCCATCACATTATAGGTTTTACCTTCACGAAGAATAAGCAATTGGCCATCGGAAATGACTTTGGTTGCTTTGTTGGCATTAGGTGTTTGCACATTCTCCACATCAGTTCCTAAGAGATTAACCAACACAGTATTGGAGATGTTGGATGTGTAATCCAAGAAGTCTTTTGTGCGTTTAACAATGACGTTATAGGCATATTCAGTAGTTCCTGCTGGCAGGTCAGTTATCGCACAAGAGGTTTCTTTTACTTCGAGGGTCTTATACACTTTTTCAATGACAGTACCCGCCTCTGGAACGATGAGTGAAATCTTTACATCGTCTATATAGAACTCACCTTGCTCACTCATGAACGCAATGTGCAAAGGTTTTTCGCCGAAGTCCACGCCTTTCAAAATCACAGTGTCGGTGGTGAAAGTGTTTGCTTTACCACATGGCACTACTACACCTGTCACGGCCTGAGGCGAGTCGTGTTCTTCTACAGCTATTACCCAAATACGTTCGCCTGCCAATTTGTTATACGCCTTGAACGATACTTTCACAGCGTTGTTGCCTAATTTCATCTTAGGGCTCAACACGAGTCCTGCTCTACCACTCCATTCGTTAGGTCCTTGGCTACCTGCCATACCCACTACCCAACGAGGATAAGTAAGCAACCATTCTTGGGTACTTTGTCCATGTTCGCTGAGGTTGTGAATCAAATCCCATGAGAATCCAGGGTCTGTAAAAGTACCATCCTTAATGCCGCTGAAGTCCTCTTCGATCATTACTACCTCTTGGTTAGCAGTAGTGGTCGTTTCTGTTTGAGAAATGGTCAGTTTGTAGGAACCTGCATTATGATTACCTTCCCAATTTGCTACAAAACTATTCTCCGTAATATCCGTGGCTGGCAATGCAACAGGGGTGATACCTGTGATACCATCCACCCAAACGCTATTACTTGGAGCAGAAATCAAATCGCCCTCTTTTACTTTTACATTGTAGAAGTGTTCCATGGTTGGGTCGATGCCAGATACGAGGCAGAAAGTGTCAGTTACCAACGAATCGGTAATCAGCATCTTTGGCATTGCTTGTGTAGCATATTCCAATGTGATATCATCTATAGCAAAAGTGATGCCATATGAACCCTCGCAAGAGAAGCGAACTTGTGTTATATAGTGTCCCACTTCATCACCTTCGAAAACATACATGCCGCCTTTACTATTCATCCAATAGTTTGGCAACGCAGCAATAGGCTCCCATTCGCCGTAAATATCTTTCACTTGTACACCTACCAATGAGAAATAGTACTCTTCTGCTTGCATGCTACTTGGCTTTACCCAGAACGAGATCTTGCTGATTGGAGCAGGCATCTCTGGCGATAAGATATAATCACCTTCAGCATCGAAGTTAATACCTTGTTTGCCAGAGTTGTAGTCGCCCTTGGTAGTACACATATCTTTCTCACCATTACTAGATACATCAATAGTCCAACCCTCAGGATAGCCTGGATTATCTGTATCTATTGATTTGCCGTCGGACAGTACGTTGATGCTCTCAAAGTCGATGGACACACTACCTGTTTCTTCTTTTTCTGGCATTTCAGTGCGCCACAAAGAGAAGAGATAACCGTCTATATCTGCTGTAGTGCTACGCATCCAACTAGCTACAAACTCTGTGGGAGAGTTATTGATAGGGTTGTTGGCATCTACATTGGCAATCTTGTTGCGAACACGAGTAATCTTGATGTCATCCACCAAAATCATACCACCTACAGTAGTGAATTGGAAGATGTTTTTGTCATTGAATGTAGCTTTGTCGGTGGTCCAGGTAAACTCTTGCCACTCGCTTGTCAATGGAAATTCTTTCGTCTCCAAACGACCGGAGGTGTTATCGCACAACGCCAAATCCAGCGTTCCTACTGTAGGATTGGCTGTAGCACGGCGAGCACGGAAAGTGATGGTAGCTTCGCCATACAACTCTGCTTCTGGAGTGGAGATATAACCACCATACATGTAACCATAATACTCGTACATACCAATTGCGGCACAGCCACCTGCCTGATACACGCTATATCCCAACCAGTGTGGAACGTGCGTATATGCAGGGTCCACCTCATACACATAATTAGTGCCAGGAGCAATATTCTTGCTATCGGGTTGGTCTTCTGTACCCGCAGTAAATAATGAGAAATCCTCCTCTAATACTACAGTGCTCTCAGGAGTTGAAGTTGCGGTGAGCATTGAAGCAATCGCGGATTTTTCGCTAGGTTTAAATGCTTGCTTTGTGCTCCAATTGCCATGAAGTTGTGCTGTCATCATCATTGAGATAGCCAACAAGGCAAGTAAAAAAGTACATTTTTTCATAGACTTAATAAAATAGGTCCTAGATATTATTTCATACAGCTCAGTAGAACCTATCAACCTGATTTGTATGCTTGATGTTTAGTTGATTGACATGTGTCGTTGTACGTATCACATACTTTGGGCTGCAAAGGTAGTGTGTTTTTTTGACATATGCAAACTTTTTGGATTATATTCCGAAAATTCATTTGTTTTTGTAGCCCCTTAGCCGTGTCCCATAACCAATAGGCGAAGCCGTCCCATAGCCCCTTAGGGCGTCCAATAACCTAAAAAAATCGCATAGCCCTTGCGTATATGCGATTTTTTTCATACCTTTGCACCCGAATTTCAGCAATAAATCTTTAGTTATTCTTTAGTGATTCTTTAGTGATTCTTTAGTTATTCATTAGTTATTAAGCAACTAAACAGCATATTTATGGCTATTACAACCCTTACTCCTCCAATTGGAGAGATGCATGGCGCACTGACCAAGAAAGGCATCATCAATCGTCAAAAGAAGTTCCGCGATGAGCGCGGACGTGTCATTCAAGAAGGCAAACAGGAGGCGTATGCTGTCCAGCACCCTCGTGACTTCAAAAAGACCCCAAAGACAGGCGCAGAACTCGCTAATCACACTTGTTGGAGCGAGGCATGTCGCCGTGCTGCTCAGATTATTCAGGCAGGTCAAGAAGGCGGTCCAACCGAGATGCAATTGGCAATCCGTCAGATTGAGCAAATTCCTGACTATTATACACTTGAAGAGGCGCGCGCTTTGCTCGAGGAATTTCGCTTCCGTTACAGTGCACAGCTGCCCAATACACGTGGCAAACACCCTGACCCAATGGCTCCTATCGATCCCAAGACAGGCAGAGGCAAGCGCTATGCTCAGTTCCCTGCTTTTGTGCGCACTATGCTTTATTACTCTCTCAAATCCCAACCAAAATAGTAGTTCTATGCGGCTGTACAAAAAGCGTGTAAGTTATTGATAGATTGTGGTTATTTTATTTTTTTTCTGTACAAACACCAACAGGATTTTTTGTTACGCAAAAAAAGTATTACCTTTGCAAAAATTTTAGAAAACAAAATTGGCTAATGAAAAGAAATCAATTACTATTATTGGCTTTGTTGATGTTCGTGAGCTATGTGCCCATCTGGGCGCAGTCCATCACATTGACCAAGGAGTTTCAGACCATGCCGAATGTCAAGGCATTGGATGTCTATCGCAACCAGTTTGGCAAATTTGAGCGGGTTGGAGCAGATGAACCCTTCCCCTATGCCGTCATACGTGTGGGACTGGATGGCACTCCAGAAGAGGTGAAGGAAGCAAAAGAACGATTGAGTTTCCAACTCGGTCGCGTGACAAGCGTGGAGACTGTGTTCAAAGATGCGCGTAATGAGTTGTTGTTCCTCGTGCCCACTCGTGCGCGTAATATTCAAATGTCGTGCGATGGAGAGTGTTTGCCCCAAATGATGTTTGACAGTTTGGTGGTGTTGCAGCCCAATACGGTGTTTTATGGTCGTGTGCATTTTTCGTTGGATGAGACTCGTGACCCTGATAAATTGGCTAAATATGTCTTTACGCTCACCGTGGAACCAGCAGATGCAAAAGTGGAATTGCGCTATGGCTTTGTGAATGAAGAATGGGTGTTGAAAGATGGTATGACAGAGCAATTATTAACCGAAGGAACATATTATTATACCATTACGGCAGAGGATTACAGAACCGCAGAGGGATCGTTAGTTGTGGATTCGCTGCATAGAGATACCACAATCGCATTGGTGCCAAAGTTTGGATTATTGAGTGTGAGAACTGATAGTGCAGATCTCGCAGGATTGTCGGTGGAAGTGGAATATATGAAACAAAAACAACAGGTAGAACTGCCTTACGAGAATAAAAAATGTGGATTGGGACAGTATACGCTGACCATAAAGAAACCTAAACACCATGTATGGAAGAAGAAAGTGGTTGTGCATCCAGGAGAACATGTAGAAGTATTCCCTGTACCTCTAAAAAAGGCGTATCACCATAATACTTTTGTGTTGGCAGAGGGCGGATATGCGATGAATCCTGCATGGAGTGTGGGTCTAATGGCAGGGCAAGTATATGGCGAAGTGACGCGAGTAATGGGAATAGGATGGTATGTGAAAGGACGTTCTAACTTCCAAACAACAAAAGCGATAGAGGGACTGCATATCAATAACGGAGGATTGATTGGAATAACAAGTCCGTTGATGCCAGCGTACACGGGAAGAACGCGTTTTACGGAATGGAATCTGAATGCAGGTGTAGTATTGAACTTCCTGAACAAGAAAGCGCTTAATCTCCACAAGAACAGTATGTTTGGTCTGTATGCGGGTTTGGGATATGGCCAATATACTCGTTATTGGGAGATTGTTGATGGGCGGTGGTTTGAATATGCGCCAACATCTGTTCAAGGATTGAGTGTAGGCGGTGGTGTGATAGGAAGTATAAAAGGACTGACAATCAGTGCAGGTGTGAACACCATTATGGCAAAATACATGGAGATTGAAATGGGATTGGGATGGACATTTTAAAAAGGAGAAATAATATGAAAAAGATATATCAATATATAGTTGTTGGACTGTTGGGCTGCCTCATGATGGCTGCTTGTCAGCGTGAAGAATTGCCCCCATTAACGGAAGTGATGATCGATAGTTTGGTCATTGTACCTGCGTATGTGGATGCAGAAGTGGTGTGTAAGTTTCGCTCTAGTGTTACGATAGAAAATGCTATGCTCTTTTTATCAACAGATTCCAATTTCACTAGTGTAGAAAAGATAATGTTGAATAGGCAACCGTACAACCAATTCACGGGAAATTTGAATAACCTTATTGATGGAATGACTTATTATGTTCGCTTTAGAATCTCAAATACTTGGTCAGAGCTACTTGTTGATGAAACGACGGAGTTTACGACTTATCCTATTTCTACACCAGTTATGGATGCTACAGTAATGACGGATCTTACTTTCAATAGTGCTATCATCAATAGTAAGATTATACGAAGCGGCGGCAAAGACGTTTCTCGTCGTGGTGTGGTTTATGGTGTAGCAACTAACCCAACAATAGAAAATGCCACAAAAATAGAAATTTTTGATTCAAAGGCATCTTTCTCGTGTTTCTTGGGTGGTTTGGATAAAAACGTAGTATATTACGCACGACCATTTGCAGCAAACGAATTGGGCGTGTCGTATGGTGAGGAAGTATGTTTTGAAGTAGATACTTTGTGGGATGGCTATGATTTAGGATTGAGTGTGAAATGGGCACATATAAATATTGGAGCTACTTATCCAGAAGAAGCAGGTGATTATTTTGCATGGGGCGAAACCGAACCTAAAATAGAATATACCTGGGCTAATTATAAATTTTGCAATGGTTCTCCTGGAGGTATATCAAAATATAGCACTCGTGTAGATAGTTTAGAGGTACTTGAACCTCAGGACGATGCTGCAACTGTAAATTGGGGCGGAAAATGGCGCATGCCAACGAATGCGGAGATAAGTGAATTATTAGAAAAATGTAAATGGCAATGGAAGGAAATAAATGGAGTTGCTGGATATATGGTATCTTCAAATCGACTAGGTGCTAAAAGTATATTTATCCCTGTCGCAGGACATAAAGAGGGTAGTAAGCTAATCGAATACAACAGTTATGGTGCTTATTGGGGGAATACGCTCATGTCGAATACAGATGCTGGATACTTAAGGATGCTCCCTAAGGATTATTCTCCAACCGCTGACAAGATGAATGCTTCGCGTTACCACGGAATGCCTGTGCGTGCGGTTTGTCCGAAATAAAGTGTATGAATATCATGTTAGAGTGGAAAAGAAAGCAGAAATTGCTGACTTTTCCACTTTTTTTGTAAAAATACTCTCAGCACTTGCATATGTGCATATTTTTTCGTACCTTTGTGCGTTTTTTTGCAAAGCAAAAGGAAAATGATCAAACATGACGGCATAATAATCGCGTTGAATGGGGACGGTACCGCCCTCGTGCGCATCGTGCAAACGAGCGCATGCGCAGCATGCAAAGCCAAAGCGATGTGCGCCAGCGCAGAGAGCGCTGAGAAAGAGATGAGGGTTGTACTTTTAGGTGAAAACGGAAAGGTGAAAACGGAAAACAATTCTACACAATCCTACACCACTCTACACAATCCTACACAACCCTACCAAGTCGGCGATACTGTGGAGGTGATGGTACAGCAGAAAATGGGATGGAAAGCGGTGGTATTGGCATATCTGCTGCCGTTCTTTGTGATGTTAGCGGTGATGTTTATAGGCAATGGGCTATTGGCAATGGGCGATGGGGCGACAGGGCTATTAGGCGATGAGGCAAAGAGAGAGGCTGTATTAGGCACGATAGCACTCTGCGCTATGGCGTTGTACTATATCGTGTTGGGACTGTTCAAAAGCAAACTTCAGAAGGAATTTTCCTTTACAGCAAAGAAGAAAAATAACTAACAAAATTATAAAAACACAATGAATTTAATTCTGATTTCTTTAGCCGTTTTGGGTGTAACGGGATTAGTGGCAGCAGTGCTGCTGTACTTCGTTGCCCAAAAATTCAAGGTGGAAGAAGATCCACGCATCGATGAGGTGCAAGAGGCGTTGCCTGGCGCAAACTGCGGTGGATGCGGTTTTGCGGGCTGTCGCGCTTTTGCCGAGAGTTGCGTGAAAGCGGACTCGCTG
>JAZNKZ010000005.1:0-82401 GCA_045578815.1 Paludibacteraceae bacterium | reverse complement strand
AATGTTAATTGATTATATACTAGTATAATTAGCTCTAACATAGGGTTGTAGAAACATGAAAAGAAGAAAAATATTAATATTGGGAGGTACTAAACAAACATGTGAGATAGTAAGTGAAGCTCATAAGCTTGGTTTAGAGGTGTATGTTACTGATTACAATGCAGATTCTCCAGCAAAAGCGTTAGCCGATCATAGTTTTATGGTTAGTGCCACAGATGTTGATGGAGTAGTTCATTTAATAAAGGAACATAAGATAGATGGTGTACTTTTTGGTTATGCAGATGTACTTATGTCTAGTTATGTTGATATTTGTCAGCAAGCGGGGCTTCCTTGTTATACAACGCACGATCTCAACAAATTGACATTAGATAAGAAGTATTTTAAAAATAGATGTGAGCAATACGGAATACCTACCATAAAAGAATATTCATTTGATGACATTGAGCAAGATAAAATTGTATTTCCTGTCATAGTTAAGCCTATTGATAATAGTGGAGCGAGGGGGATTTTTATTTGTCGCAATAAATCGGAATTAGTAGAGTTTTACAATGAATCTTTAGCTTATTCAAAGAACAAAAGTGTTATAATTGAACAATATTGTGATTCTCCAGAGGCGACGGCATTCTATTATGCGCATCATGGTAAGGTGTATCTATTAGGTTTTGCTGATAGGCATATGTTGCAGTACAATGACAAAAATTTGCCTTTACCCATTGGTTATACTTTCCCATCTAGCAAATATGATATACTGAAAGAGGAATTAGAAATAACTATAGTGGAGATGTTAGAACAAGAGGGCATGAAAGAAGGATTTATGTTTATACAAGGCTTTATTCATAACAATACTTTTGTTCCATACGAATCTGGATATCGATTAACAGCATCCATGGAGCATCATTTGTTTGAACATAACTATGGATTTAATCACATTTCTGCACTTGTTCAATATGCAGTTGGTCTAGAGGTTGATGATAAATTGATAGAACAAATAGATCCTACTTGTGGACATTATGCAAATGTGACTTTATTGTTAAATAAAGGAACTATTTCTCAGTATGTTGGTTTAGATGATGTGCAGAACCACCCTAATGTATTACATACCTTTGTATCATATCCAATCGGAACTACAATCACGGATCAACAATATGGTAAATTATCACAAGTGGGTATTCGTGTACTTCTCTATGCTGAAAATATTGGTTCGCTGATTTCTTTAATGGACTATGTTAAGAATACTCTTATTTTATTAGACGAAAAGGGTCAGAACATGTTAATAACAAGTTATTCATATAGTAGTTTACCTCAATATTAATGTGTATGAAAACGATAGCGATTACAGGTGCTAGTGGAAATCTAGGGGGATTACTCGTAGAACATCTATTACAAACAACTGATTGGGAGATTATTACATTTTCTTCTAATGACATAGATAAATGGATAAATAATCCACGAATCCATCAATATAGAAATACACAAATATTAGATGTATTTCCATTATTACAAGTGGATATACTTGTGCATTTTGCTTTTGCTCGTCATTTCCGTTCAAACGCAGATATAGCTTCTAGTTTAGATTTTTCGGAAAAAGTCTTTAAGGCGGTAAAGAATCATACTACCTGTAGATTAGTAAATATATCGACTGTAGGAGTCTATGCTGCAAGCGAAGATTATATGGATGAAGATGCACTCGTTGGCCCTGATACTATATATGGTATGGCTAAATATGCATCAGAGGTTCTAATGCGTTCAATATTTGAAGGAGTACTAGATAGAACAACGAATCTTCGTTTAGGTGGTGTAGCACAAAGTCAGAGAATATTGCCTGTATTTATTGAAAATGCTTGCAAGAATCATCAAATCAATATAACTGGAGGGATACAACAATTTTCTTGGATTGATATAGATGATGCCATTACAGCCATCGCGGCAGCGCTAAAAATGGACAAATGGCAACCTACTTATAATATAACACTAGACAAAAAGCGTTATTTGATTACTGATATTGCAAAGATGGTAGCGTCTCAAGCCGAAAAATTAGGTTATGGTAATGTGGAAATATGTCTTACACCACAAGATATTCATTTGTGTGTAGGTTGGACTTCTCAACGCTTCATCAATGATTCAGGATGGACACCAAAGGTATCATTAGAAGCGACTATAGAAAAAATGTATGATATGCATGCTAATTAATTGTATAAATCAGGATTGAAATAATATGTCATTACTTTTTAAACGACAAAAACAATTACTGCAATATGGTTGGTTGCATTCAGGAATAATAATGACTGAATGTGCTAAAGGATTTGTGTATAGAGTGCAAGTGTTTTTTGATATTATATCTTGTTATTACAAATACAAGATGTGGTCTAATCAATATTTATCTGAAAAATTTTATTTATTTAATAAAGAAGATAGAGTTGCCATTGGAAATAGATACAAAGAACGAGGTGTTATTCGTGATAATTGGCAGAAGGATTTTGTTGAAAATAGAAAATTTTTATTAAAATATACTAGTCGTAAATATGAAGATGCCATATTGCGTGAAAAGCGTACACTAGCCTACAAAAAGCGTTATAATATGGGAGATGGTTGCTTCGTCGAGTATAACGTAGAATTGTCGCGTCAACATTATTTAGAAGGTACTATCAAGATAGGCAAAAATGTAATATTAGCTAAAAATGTTTTTATTGATTATTCTGGTGATGTTATCATTGAGGATGGTGTCAAGATATCTGCGGATGTCAAAATAGAATCTCACGGACATGCTTCATATGCAAATGCTCAACAAACAGGAGCGTATAAAACGCCACTCCATATTGAAAAAAATGTACGTATTGGAACGGGGACGATTATTATGGAAGGGTGTAAACGTATTGGAAAGGAGGCGCGAATAGGTGCCGGTTCAGTCATACGTTCAAATATACCTCCATATGCTATAGTTATTGGTAATCCAGCAAAAATTATTGGATTCGCTCTCTCTCCTGAAGAATTAGAAACCTATGAAGAGGGAATGTATACAACAGAAGAACGAACTAATATTGATCAGTTTAAGAAAATATATGAAAGGTATCTTTCATCTCGTTCGAAAGATATTATTAAACTATTAAAATTGTAATAAAAACGATATGTAAAAAATAATAAAACAAACAATTATGGAACTAAATGAATTTGTAGCTCACTTCGCTGAGCAATTTGAGGAAACCGATGCAAGTGTATTCACTCCAGCAACTAAGTATCACGATTTGGAAGAGTGGTCATCTTTGATTGGTCTTAGTGTGATAGCGATGGTAGATGATGAATACGATGTAATGCTTAAAGGAAATGAAATTAAGAGTGCCGTTACTATTGAGGATTTGTACAATATCGTAAAAGAAAAAATGTAAATAATGAACTTTGATCCTACATACAACCCTTATTCGTTAGTAGGTAAAACGATATTGATCACAGGTGCCTCATCTGGCATTGGTCGTGCTACTGCGATTGAGTGTTCAAGATTAGGTGCTAAATGTATCATTACTGGTCGCAATGAGGAGCGTTTGAATGAAACGCTCTCACAAATGGTAGGCGAAGGACATCAAGAAGTGGTTGCAGATATTGCAACTCAAGATGGTATTGATGTGTTGATAGAACAAATACCTAATATTGATGGGTTAGTTAGTAATGCAGGTATTGGTATAAATAAACCTATCAAATTTTATAAGCAAGAGAATTTAGAAACTATTTTCCAAACAAATACCTTTTCTCCAATGTTAATTGTAAAAGGATTGTTGAAAAAGAAAAAGGTGAATGAAAAAGGTTCAATAGTATTTGTATCTTCTGTAGCTGCTTTTAATTCAGATTTAGGAAATGGAATTTATGGAGCATCCAAGTCTGCGCTAATGGCTTATATGCGATATTGTGCTCGGGAATTAGCCGCAAAAAATGTTAGAACTAATAGTATCCATCCTGGTATGGTAGAAACACCTTTGATTCGTGGTGGAGCGTACTCGGAAACTGATTTGCAAATAGATATGGCTAGATATCCATTAGGGCGTTATGGTAAACCCGAGGAAATTGCACAAGCGATTATCTACTTGTTATCAGATGCTTCTGCATGGGTAACAGGAACCTCATTGATTATTGATGGAGGCGTTTCATTAAAGTGAAATAATACTTATAATTATGGCATATCTTTCATATTCAAATATAGGAATAGCAGGCATAGCAGCATGTGTGCCTAAACAAACAATAGACAACTATCATTACACACAATATTTTCCAGAAGATGTTGTGCGTAAGGTGGTAGATAAGATAGGTATATATGAACGTCGATTTGCAGATGAGCATACGTGTTCTTCTGATTTGTGTTTTGCGGCAGCAGAGCGATTGATTGCTGATTTGCAAGTAGATAAAAATGAGATAGATGTACTTATCTTTATATCCCAGACTCCTGACTATCGTATGCCTGCTACTGCATTTCTTTTGCAAGAGCGTTTAGGCCTTCCTAAGACCACAATGGCATTTGATTTGTCATTAGGTTGCTCTGCTTTTCTTTATGGTTTGAGTATAGGGTATAGTCTTTTGCAGCAGCCACATATCCGCAAGGTGCTTTTGCTTGATGGAGAAACTCGTTCTAAAGTCTATTCTCCCAAAGATCGCAAAACAGCATTCCTTTTTGGTGATGCAGGTGCAGCTGTGCTATTGGAGCGAGGAGAAAAATATGGAAATAGTTATTTTTCACTGAACTCAGATGGATCAATGGCAGATACAATCAAGATTGAGGGCGGAGGATATCGTATGCCTAGTTCCGATGAAACCTTGCGTGAGAGGGTAGTGGATGAATACGGTAATATCCGCAGTTTGGAGCATGGATACATGGATGGTGATGATGTGTTTAATTTTGTAGCTTCAAAGGTACCAAAGGATATTAAACGTATATGTGAAATTACTGGCGAGGATTTGCAATCTATGGATTATTATTTATTGCACCAAGCTAATAATTTTATGAATCAATTCTTGGTTAAGAAACTAAAATTGGACGCAGAGAAGGTTCCATCATCTATTGCTAAGTTTGGTAATACTAGTTCGGTGTCTATCCCCTTGACTATAGTTTCTGAGTTGCAGAATCAGTTGAGTGGCAATAAGAAATTGATGCTTAGTGCTTTTGGCGTGGGGTTGTCATGGGGAACAGTTATTTTACAGACAAATGATTGTCATGTTTCTCCTTTAGTGGAATTTTAATGAGAATAGTAGAATATGAAACAACCATTAGTTGCAATCAAATGCCTCGTTTATAACCACGAACCATATTTGCGTGATTGTTTAGAGGGATTTGTAATGCAGCAAACGAATTTTCCGTTTGTGGCGATTGTACACGATGATGTCTCCACGGATGGCTCTGCTGCGATTATTCGTGAGTACGAAGAGAAATATCCTGATATAATCAAACCAATCTACGAGGCTGAAAATCAGTATTCTAAACGAGATGGTTCAGTAGGACGTATTATGAATGCAGCCGTAGATGCCACAGGTGCAAAATATGTCGCCATGTGCGAAGGTGACGACTATTGGACCGATCCGCTGAAATTGCAGAAACAAGTGGATATATTAGAAGCAGATGAATCATTGATGTTATGTTGTACCAATTGCTCTGTGGTAGATAATCATAGTGTGGAGATTCAAGCAGTCCGAGGTGGAGTCGTAAAAGGTGACATAGCAGGAAGATATAATCTGCGTGACTTCTTTAGAGATAATCATCAATATCCAACCCTGAGTGTAGTGTATCGTAGAACGCATACGCAAGAGATTGCTGA
This sequence comes from Paludibacteraceae bacterium, assembly GCA_045578815.1. Taxonomy (GTDB): domain Bacteria; phylum Bacteroidota; class Bacteroidia; order Bacteroidales; family Paludibacteraceae; genus Colicola. The sequence goes on along the minus strand of JAZNKZ010000005.1, from coordinate 76,609 downwards.
GAAATATGCTCGCACGCATAATGCTTTTTTAGGAGATTGGACATTATGGATTTGCTTGTTGATCTATGGAGATGCATATTTCTTGAATGAAGTAACTTGTGCCTATCGAATAAATCCTACATCGGTAACGCACTCCAATATTAATGCAAGAAGGTTAGGCTTAGCAAAGGCAAATTTTAAACTATTACCTGCAGTAGCTAGTATATTACCAGAAGAATACCAAGATATCAAAGATGATTTAACCCAAAATACTGCATGGTTATGGTTTAATCTTGCTAATGCATATCGGCATCAACATCAATATATAAGGATGTTAGGCTCTATGATAGTATGTAGCATAAAAGATCCTAAAATGTTATTCAATAAAATTAGAAATCGTAAATAAACAACCAATATATGAAAACAGCATTAATAACTGGTGTAACAGGACAGGACGGCTCGTACTTGAGCGAGTTTCTATTGGAGAAGTGAGCAAATGAGCGAGAATAGTATATACATATCAGTTGTTATTCCATTATACAACAAGCAAAATGCGATTACAGCTACGCTGCAGTCGGTTTTGGCGCAGACATATACTAACTACGAGATAATCGTGGTGGATGATGGCAGTACCGACGATTCTGCAAGAGTTGTCGAAGAACTTATGAAAAACTCCCCTTCCCTTCAGGGAGGGGATAGGGGTAGGCTTATTAGAAAGTCCAACGGCGGCGTATCCTCCGCTCGCAACCGTGGCATACAAGAGGCGAAATATGACTATATTGCTCTATTGGATGGTGATGATCTATGGGATGAGCATTATCTGGAAGAACAAGTGAGATTGATCCAAGATTTTCCAGAGGCGAAGATGTGGGGTGTGAGTATTGCATTCGTAAAGCATAATTGTCAAATCAAATGGGAGCAAGGAATGGGAGATGGATATCGAGGGTATGTTGAGAACTATTTTGGTACGAGTCATAATGATTTGTTTTGCTCTTCATCTGTTGTAATTAGTAAAGAGGTATTTGACACGGTAGGTTATTTTGATGAACGGATAGCATCTTCTGAGGACTTGGATATGTGGTATCGGATTATTTTACGTTATCCAATAGCATTTTATGATAAAATATTAGCATACTACAATCAGGACGCCGAAAATCGTGTAGCATATGATACGGATGTACGTTTCCCCTTGACTAGAGATATCAAGTATTACTATGATAAGCATAGTAAGGAATTTGAGATTAATCCAATCTTTTCGCGCTTTATGAATAATTACGTAGCAGCTAATCTATTGAAAGATGGGTACTATTTCGGAACTAAGCAAGAGCGAATAGATTCTGATGTGGTTGTAGATAAGCTTCGATACAAAGATATCCACCCTAAATATAGATGGATTTTTAAAACACCACGTTGCATAGGATGGTTAGTATATCAAATTGTCAATCTAAAGAAGAAACTCGTTGGAAGATGAAAATCTCAGTAGCAGTAATCACATATAATCAACAAGACACCATTGCGCAGACATTGGATAGTATCTTGTGTCAAAAGGGCGACTTCGAGTTGGAAGTTGTTATTGGCGAGGATTGTAGCAAGGATAATACTTGGGCGATTTGTCATGAGTATGCGGAGCGTTATCCTGAGCAAGTGGTGTTACTAGAGAATACGCACAACCTAGGTATCATGGCTAACTTTGCTCGCGTGATGAAGGCATGTACGGGTGAGTATGTGGGTATTTGTGCGGGAGATGATTATTGGTGCGACGAGCAGAAATTGCAGAAGCAGTTGGATTTTTTCATGGCTCATCCAGAATGTGGGGTTTGTACAACGGGTGGATATCGCTATTTGGTACGCAGAGATGAGATGGTACCAGGTATTGCGCCGCTTCTGCCGATTGAAGATGGTGATGTGAGCAAATATTATTTCTCAGAATCCTATCAGGGTGGTGTGTATGCCATGCCGCTGAGTATGGTATTCAAGCGAGAATTGCTTGAGCACATTGATTTTGATGCGTTTATCGAGCGCGGATTCCCTGTGGAAGATTATCCCATGCAGGCGATTATGGCTGTGCATACCAAATGGGGACATATTGACGATTTGACGGTAGTTTATCGCGTATATAGCGAGTCGGCGACCTTTATCTCGTATGATCATCCGAAATATATGCAGTATCATCGAGGATTGATGGAAATACGCCGTTATCTGCGTGATAAATTTGCTTTGCAGCTATTCAACTATAGCGAGGAATATATTCAGGAATACCTATTTTACCGCGAATATCTATTGTATCTGTATCAGGGTGATTATCGCAAAGCAAAGCAACTAATAAATGATTGCACACTGCATACGCCAAAGGTAAATAAAGCTCGCCAGATGACAGCGAATAGATTGGTGTTCATTCTATTCCGCTGGTATAAATTGAGATCACTAAAGAATGATTTAAAACAACGAACATGAAACATACAAACGTAAATGATTGTCGAATAATCGATATCCGTAAGTACACCGATAGCCGTGGGTACTTGTCCGTGATTGAAGGGGGGATGGATATTCCCTTTGAAATCAAGCGTATCTATTACCTCTATATGGTGCCCGAGGCAGCTCGTGGTGCGCATGCGCACAAGCAATTGCAACAGCTGCTTGTAGCTACTAGCGGATCGGTGGATATCACCCTAGATGATGGCCATGAGAAGAAAATTTTCCATCTAGATCGACCATGGAAAGGACTATTGGTCGTGCCAGGATTATGGCGTGATTTGGATAATTTTTCCGGCGGTACAGTACTGATGTGTCTGGCGAGTGAACATTATGAGGCAGAGGATTATATTAGAAATTACAACGACTTTTTAAATTATAAGAAATCATGATTCATCCATTATCGGATACACAAGCTAAGATTCCAGAATCTACCAATGTATGGCAATTCTGTGTGATACTGCCTAAGGCGCAGATTGGTGAAAACTGCAATATTTGCAGCCACTGCCTGATAGAGAACGATGTAAAGATAGGCGACAATGTGACTATCAAATCAGGTGTGCAGGTTTGGGACGGCATTACGATAGAGGATAATGTGCAAGTGGGAGCGAATGTGAGCTTTACCAATGACCGCTATCCTCGCGCGAAGAATCCTAATTGGGTATTGGAGCGCACTAGAATATGCAAAGGTGCTAGCATTGGAGCAGGATGCACATTGCTTTGTGGTATCACCATCGGTGAGAATGCTATGATAGGAGCGGGTAGTGTAGTTACCAAGGATGTACCTGCAGGTGAATTATGGGTGGGTAATCCGGCTAGGTTCCTGAGACGAGTGAAAGAATGACGAATGAACGAATTAGGGAATTAGCGATTGAACGAGTGAGCGAATTAACGAATTTGGAAATTAAACAAACTCGCTAAACGCTAACTCATTAAACATTAAACGAAAAACGATGAACATACCATTTTTATCATTAAAAGATGTGACTGCTAAGTATGCAGACGAAATCCACGAGGCGGTGCTTCGTGTAGTAGATAGTGGTTGGTACTTGCAAGGCAAGGAGAATGAGCAGTTTGAGGAGCACTATGCCGAGTATATCGGCACGAAGCATTGCATTGGCTGTGCCAATGGACTAGATGCACTCATCTGGATTTTCCGTGCGTACATTGAACTCGGCGTGATGAAGCCCGGTGACGAGGTCATCGTTCCTGCTAATACTTATATTGCTACTATTCTGGCTATCACGGAAAATGGCCTAGTACCCGTGTTGGTAGACCCCCGCAAAGACACTTTGCAAATTGATGATTCGCTGATAGAAGAACGCATTACCGAACGCACCAAAGCGATATGTATCGTGCATCTTTACGGCCGATTAGCTTGCACACAACATATTTTGGGTTTGTGTAAGAAATATGGCTTGAAGCTTATCGAAGATAACGCTCAAGCCCATGGTTGCTCCATGCCTATAACCTCTAACCTATCACCTTTAACCTATCGCCGAACTGGTAGCCTCGGCTCCGCCGCAGGCCATAGTTTTTACCCAGGTAAAAACTTGGGTGCATTGGGCGATGGCGGTGCAGTGACAACCGATGATGATGAGTTGGCAGCAGCTATCAGAGCATTGGCAAACTATGGTAGTCAGAAGAAGTATGTGTTCAAATACACAGGACGCAATAGCCGTTTGGATGAGATACAAGCAGCTGTGTTGGATGTTAAGTTGCGTCATTTGGACGAAGACCTGAAAGCCCGCCAAGCGATAGCTGCGTATTACTATGACAATATCAATAATCCGTTAATCACATTGCCAAAGAGATTACCGGATTCAGAGAATGTTTACCATCTCTTCCCAATTCTTGTAAATCTCCCTTCCCTTCAGGGGAGGGCTGGGGAGAGGCTGGTAAGTCTTCGTGATGCTCTTCAAACATATTTAGCAGAGAATGGAGTAGGAACAGTGATTCACTATCCAATACCTCCGCACTTGCAGGAGTGCTACCAGCCTATACTAAATCCTTCCCTAAAAGGAAGGACTTCAATATCGCTGAAGACTCCCCTTCCCTTCAGGGAGGGGCTGGGGGTAGGCTTGCAAATCACAGAGATGCTTGCAGATTGTGAGTTATCTTTGCCAATAAGTCCATGCATGACTTTGGAGGAGGCAAAGGAAGTCGTACGACTGATTAACGAGTTTAAGGATTGAAGCACTTAAGGAATGAAGATGAAAGGTTAAGGATTAAAGGCAAGGAAAATAGCAATGCTGAAAACAACGCCTATAAACTTTAACCTTTAAACTAAAAGAACAATGAAATTAAGCATAATAGTCCCCATATACAATGTAGCACCATATCTACGCAAATGCGTGGATAGTTTGCTGACGCAGGATATCTCGGATTATGAGATAATCCTTGTTGACGATGGTAGTACTGACGATTCAGGAGCGATAGCGGATGAGATTGCCAAGGAGGCAATGGGAAATGGGAAATGGGAAATAGACAATGAATCCAATCGCCCAATGCTACGTGTGATTCACCAAGCCAATGCGGGACTGAGCGCTGCACGCAATACGGGTATTGCTACTGCCCAAGGCAAATACATCCTCTTTGTGGATAGCGATGACTATCTGCAGCCTAACGTATTAGGAGCTTTGATGGAGCAAGTGGAGCGGGAGCATTTGGATGTACTGCGGTTCGATTATCAGAACGTTAGACAAACAGCAGCAGGAGAATACGAAGTATTTCAGCCAAATAAGTATCCCCATCAAGTAGATACATGCCGCGAAGTGGTGGATGGGGAGACGTATTTGGATGAGCGTATGGGGTATGCTTGTTATGCCTGGCAGTTCGTGATAAATCGCGAACTGACAGGCACGTTTACGCCTGGCATACACTACGAAGATACCGAGTGGTTGCCACGTGTGATGCTAGCTGCTAAACGAGTGAATAGTACGCCGATAGTGGTGTATAATTATCTAGTTCGTCAAGGAAGTATTACACAGGCACAAGGCAATAAGGATAAACTGCGCAAGAATGTGAATGACTTTTTGTTTGTGATAGAGAGTTTATCCAAACAGATGACAAAGCATCCAAGTTGCCAATGGCTCCGTAGGATGATTAGCAGTATGGCAGTGGGGGTATTGACACATGTAGCAATGTCGTTTTATGATGAGCGAAAGGAGTATATTTGCCGTTTGCAGGAGTTGAACGTGTTTCCTATGGTGATAGATGACCAAGGCAAAACATATGCTCGCCGCGCATGGATCATTAATCTGCTGGGGGCAAGGATATATTGTTGGGTGATGAAGTGGAGATAGGTTAAAGGCGAAAGGGATTATGATGATCAAGATGATACATCTATTTTAATAAGATTAATAAGATTCCTGCCCAAAGGGTAAGGAGATATATAACCCTAGATTTTTAAAGATTTTTGTAGCGAAGCGTATTTTTGTTTAACGACATATCCCAAGAAATATTAGATAATTTTGATATAATTTTTTACAATTTTTGTTTAAAATAAAATCCTCAGCAAATGAAATTCAAATTTCAACATAACGAACTAGTCCCCGACCTCCCCTACATCCCCAAGCAGGTCACCAATATCGCCATGGTCACCTATCTCTTGGCATTGGTGATGTGTTTGATCGTATATAATCTATATGCCTTGCAATGGCGCTGGATGCTCTTTGGCATCATCGAGGTGATAGGCTTCTTCTATTTCGCCAATGCCTGCTCTAGAGGATGGATCAGCTTCCGGCCCAGACGCTTTACCCAGAACCTATTCTGGTGGGGCTTTGCTATTCGCGTATTATGGGTAATCATCTCCTATCTGCTATACTGGGATTGGACGGGTACAGCATTCTCAATTGGAGCGGCAGATGAATTGTTTTACGATGAGATGGGACATTATGGTGCTAGCTTGATGCGTGATGGCAATTTCGCTATATATGATCCGATGGTGAAATATGCAGGTAAGGTGCAATTTTCCGACATGGGCTATCCCATCTACCTATCCATCATCTACTATATATTCTTTGACAGCGTATTGATTGCGCGTATTATCAAGGCTCTACTGGGCGCTTGGACGGCGGTGCTAATCTATAAGCTAGCCTCGCGCAACTTCGGCGAAACTACGGGCCGTATGGCTGCAATCATGTGCATGCTGATGCCGAACCTGATATACTATTGCTCACTCCAATTGAAAGAAGTGGAGATGGTGTTTCTCGCAATGCTCTTTATTGAGCGCGCCGATGCGCTCTTGCGTCTGCCAAAAATGCCGTGGAGGTCATTATTCTTACTGATGCTGATACCTACATTTTTGTTTATGATTCGCACGGCTCTTGCAGCCACTTTGGTGATGGGCTTTGCATTGTCGCTACTGCTGGCTAGTGACCGCGTAGTGAAGGGGTGGCGCCGCGTGATGCTGATTGCTACTGTTGCGGTATTTGGATTAGTAATCGTGGCCTCCGAGAGCAATATCATCACCGATGTGCAGCAGATGTGGGAGACGGGTGGTTCAAGACAACAAGCACATATGGAATGGCGTGCAGAGCGCACAGATATGGCAGGCGGATTGAATCAGAAGTTTGCGAAATATGCCGGTGCATCAGTATTTGCTCCGTTGATCTTTACCATCCCATTCCCTACGATGGCGGAAACGCCAGGTCAAGAGGAACAAAAAATGATTCATGGTGGTAACTATGTGAAGAATATCATCTCCTTCTTCACGATTGCGGCATTATTCATCATGCTCTTTAGTGGCAAATGGCGGCGGTATGTATTGCCCGTATCGATATTGTGTGGCTATTTGCTGGTGCTGGTCTTTAGTAGTTTCGCCCACTCCGAGCGCTTCCACTTGCCCATTCTGCCATTACACCTCATGATGGCAGCCTATGGCATCAGCCAGATGAATCAGCTGCGAATCCTAAAGAAGGGCTACCCATGGTGGTGCGCACTGATGATCGTCGCCGCATTGGCATGGAACTGGTTTAAACTCGCAGGAAGGGGCATGATATAATTACAGATATATTAACTTTTATAAACGATTATATGAAAATCTTAATTACTGGTGGTGCTGGATTTATAGGTAGCAACTTGTGTGATCATTTTGTGGAGAATGAATATGATGTGGTGTGCTTAGATAATTTGAGTACTGGATTTATGTACAATATTGAGCACCTAATGTCAAGAGACAATTTTAGATTTATTCAAGGGGATATATGTAACATAGAGACGTGTCGCGAAGCAGTGAAAGGATGCGATGTGGTCTTGCATGAAGCAGCTTTAGGGTCTGTACCACGTAGTATCAACAACCCTATAGCGACGAATGCTACCAATATTGATGGTTTCTTGAATATGTTGGTAGCAGCTCGTGACGAAGGCGTGAAGCGGTTTGTATATGCCGCATCGTCTTCTACATATGGCGACAGCAAGGAATTACCAAAGATAGAACATAATATTGGACGCCCTCTTTCTCCTTATGCTATTACCAAGTTTGTAAACGAATTGTATGCTAATGTGTTCTCCTCATTATATGGGATGGAGACTATAGGGCTACGTTATTTTAACGTGTTTGGTCGTCGCCAAGATCCCAATGGCGCGTATGCGGCAGTAATTCCATTATGGGTGAAAGCATTGATTAATCATGATGCACCATTTATTAACGGAGATGGATCGTATTCACGCGATTTTACCTATATAGATAATGTGATTCAGGCGAATGAATTGGCTGCGACAGTTTCACATGAAGATATAGTGAAGCAAGCCACTCTATACAATATCAACCTGCCTCAAAATGCTCCAATTGATATGGTGTTCAATGTGGCATATGGTGGCAATACTACGCTGAATGAATTATATCATTGTTTGCGTAAGAATCTAGCTAAATTTGATCCTGAGATTTTAGGGATAAGTCCACAATATCGAGAGAATCGTGCGGGTGATATTCCTCATAGTCAAGCTTCGATTATTAAGGCACAGCGCATTTTGGGCTATCAACCTAAATATTCAGCATTAGAGGGATTTGAATTGGCATGCGAATGGTATTATACTAAATTGAAATAAAGATGAAGGTTATCTTTGTAGCATCCGGGAATAAAGCAGTTGGCAAGGTGAGTAGCTTTGTTCAATCGCAGTATGATTCGCTTGTGGCAGAAGGATTGGATATGGTATTGTTTCCGATTGTGGGACATGGAGTAAAAGCCCACCTAAGGGCAGCAAAAGAACTCCATAAGTTGATTCTTCGTGAACAACCAGATGTGGTGCATGCTCATTACTCTATATGTGGTTATGTAGCAGCTTTGGCAATGATGTGTATGCGTAAAAAAAATAAATTAGTAGTTTCTATATTGGGTAGTTTTCCTACGCATTCTATGAAATGGCGACTCGTTAGGTTCTGCATTCGACATATATGGGATAAGATCATTGTCAAATCGCAAAGAACTGCTAAGCAACTAGGCGAAGATGTAGTTATCATTCCTAACGGAGTGAATTTGCAAACCTTTCATCCGCAAGACTACAATCAAGCAAGGCAGCTTGTGGGATTCGAAACAGATAATCGCTATATCATATGGTGTAGTAATCCAGATCGAAAAGAGAAAAATTTCGCTTTAGCACAAGCTGCAGTGGGCATGGTATCTAAGAGAGATAATGTAGTCTTATTTCCTGTCTTCAATAAGACTCCACAAGAGGTCGCTATATACATGAATGCTGCGGATTGCTTGTTACTTACATCCCAAATGGAAGGGTCGCCTAACGTCATTAAAGAGGCAATGGCGTGTGATTGCCCCATCGTAACGACAGATGTGGGAGATGTACGCGAACGATTAGAGGGATTAGCTGGATGCTATATATTATCTGAAAATATGGAGCAAACTGTGGAAGGATTAGCAGGGTTGATAGAAACCTGTTTAAAATTTGGTAAGCGGACGAGTGGATATAAACGCATTGTAGATGACCAACTTACAGTAGAGCAGGTGGCGCAAAGAATCATTCAATGTTATGAATAGTGAGAACAAAAAAATGAAAGTCGCATTTGTATTAGGCGCTTTGAATCGTGGTGGTGCAGAGTCGCTGATTCTGGATATCTGTCGGTGTGCAAATCGTACTCCCTTTGAAGTGATATGCATATACCGCAAAGAAGGTAATTTTTCAGAAGAATTCCATAAAACAAATGCGCGTTTAATCCACATTCCTAAGACCGGAAGTATGATCGGGTATATGTGGAAACTACGCAATGTAATTCGAAAGGAAAGGATTACTATTGTTCATTCACAAACGCCTTCCAATACATTAGTGCTTGGATTGAGCCTCTTAAGATGTAATATCAAATTAATGACAACTTTGCATGGTCATTCGTTTGCTCACGCCAATTATTTGCTACGAAAGTTCGTATTTTTGGTAAGCAAAAGAATCATATATGTTAGCAAAAATCAAGAAATGTATTATTGCTCACAATGGAAAATATCTAATGCTAATAAATTATCAATTGTGTATAATGGAATAGATACATCAAAAATTATTGATAAGATATATCCTTTGCCAGATTTCTTGCGAACAGCAAATAAAGATGATATAAACTTGGTAGTAGTAGGAAGTTTTTGTCGAGGACGTTCACAAGATTTTATATTAAAGGTGGTTGAGCATTTGCAAGTACAATTACGTAATAAGCATGTTAAAATTTTTTTTGTTGGTGGAACTTTTCCGAATGAAGATTACAGATATCAATATTGCCAACAATATATAGTAAATCATCGGATAGAGGATTTAGCCATTATGTTAGGTGTGCGAAAGGATGTGTATGCCATATTACAGCATGTAGATGGTTTCTTATATGCGACTTTGACAGATACTTTTGGTATCGCTGTAGTGGAGGCTATGTTGAGTGGATTACCTGTACTTACCAATGACCTTCCAATAATGAAGGAGGTCACTCATGATGGTGCTTTTGCTTTGTTGTATCAATCTAATAATGTGGATGATTGTGCAATACAATTGTTAGACTTGATTGACCATATTGAAGGGTATAAAATAAAAGCAAAAGCTATGACACACAAAGTACGAGCTTTATATGGAATAGAAAATCATATTGTTGAATTGTATAAAATTTATCAATCATTATGAAACGACCTGTTTATCATGCAATACATTCATTATTTAATGATCCAAGGCACTTCGTCGCTGCTTTATTATATCGATTTGGAGCATGGATTCCTGATAAGATCTATTTGCGAATAATATTTTGGTTGGAAACGAAGTCAATCCTTCATTTGGATAATCCTAAAACTTATACTGAAAAGTTACAGTGGCTCAAATTATACTATCGACATCCCGATTTAACTAATTTGGTTGATAAACTAAAAGTAAAAGAATTGGTAGCAGAAATTATTGGTGAAGATTATGTAATTCCTTTGTTAGGAAGTTGGTCTTCAACAAAAGAGATAAATTGGGATGCTTTGCCTAACCAATTTGTGATAAAGACGAACCATGATGGTGGGAATTTTGGCATTATTATTTGTAAAGATAAAGCTAGATTTGATTACAAGAAGGCAATTCGGGAACTTAATCAATCATTGCACCGTAATACTTTCGCTCTAAGTAGGGAATGGCCATATAAAAATATAGAACGTTGTATTTTTGCCGAAGAATATATAGAAGACAAATCTGTTGGAGAATTATTAGATTATAAATTCTTCTGTTTTAATGGAAAACCGTGTTTTTTATATGTGGCTTCTAGCAGACAGGATTCGAAAGAGAATGCCAGGTTCGATTATTATGACATGGATTTTAATCATCTGGATCTCCTGCAGTCAGGGCGTAAAAATGCTATTCATCCGATTGAAAGACCGATTTGTTTTGAAGAGATGAAAGATGTTGTAGGAAAATTGTCAAGTATTCTTATTAATGGGCATAAAATACCTCATGTAAGAGTGGATTTATACCAAGTAGATGGAAAAATATATTTTGGCGAATACACACTTTTCCACAGTGGAGGACTAGCAGAGTTTTCTCCTCAAAAATATAATGAAATTATTGGAGATATGATTATATTACCTGGAAAATATATTGAAGAATAAAGGATTTGCGTGTTTTAGAAGAAATTTGCTTTTGCCTCTAACTGAAGTGAAAATGCCTATAACAAATGCACTAGCGGATGTGCGGCAATATACATGGTCAAATGAAAAAATAAATAAAATATATGAGTAAACTAGGAGAGTTTATACGATTGAAGATGGTTTTACCATTAGCGGAGGCTATTGTAGGTGTTTGTTCCTACAAATGGTTAAAGCAGATTAATACCATGTCTACATGGTCTGCCCATCAAGTTACTGAATGGCAAAACGAGCGACTGCAGGCACTAGTAAAGCATGTGTATGAACATACCAAATACTATCGCCGTATATTTGATGAGCGCGGATTAACTCCTAAAGATATACAAACGATAGATGACCTGAAGAAGTTGCCTATTATTAATAAGGAGATAGCAAATGCTCATCATGATGAGATTGTTCCCGATAATTTGTCTTCATTTAAGTATCGTAATAGCAGAACTGGAGGCACAACTGGTGAACCTATGCAATTCTTTCTAGACGAAAATACATGGGGATATACATCTGCTGCAAAACTACATGCATGGATGACTACATCTTATCAATATGGCGATCAATTTGTTGCAATGGGTAGTGCCTCGTTATTCGCCAAGAAACCTTCTTTGCTTCGCCGAATCTATGACAAGATTCGGAATGAATATCCGTTGAATACTGTGAATCTGACAGACGAACTTTGTGTGGAGTATATTGCGTTTATTCAAAAAAACAAAATACGATTTATCTATGGTTATGCAGCATCGATTTACATCTTTACATCCTATGTGGCTAAACATCATATTGATCTCAAGCAGATAGAAGCGGTGTTTACTACTTCAGAGAACTTGACTGATGCATATCGAGAACTGATTGAGCGGACCTATGATTGCCGTGTAATGGATTGTTATGGAGCAAATGATGCGGGGGTAACAGCTTATGAAATCACTCGCCATAATTATCATGTAGGATATAACGCGTTGTGCGAGATAATCAATCCAATAGAGGAGAATACGGGTAGTTTACTTACTACCAATTTGGTCAACTATACATTTCCATTATTGCGCTATCAATTTGGTGATGAGGTGGAACTACTGCCGATAGTTGATGAATCGGAGTATAACGGGCAAGTGATTCGTCGAGTCTTGGGGCGCACATCCGATGTAATGCGATTGGAGAATGGACATAATATGACGGCTACAGGTTTCTCTATGATTATGAAGGAATTTGATATTGTAGCATTCTACTTTAATAAGACGGGTGTAAACGAAGTTACTCTTACAGTTCAACCCATTAAAGATAAATATACGAAGGAACAAGAAGCCGAGATTCGCAAAACAATCCAGCGCTATATAGGCGATGATGCTATGCTTAACATCGAATACGTAGATCGCTTCGAACCACTCAAAAACGGCAAGCGCCGCTATTTTATGAATGAGGAATTAGGTTCGTAAACGCTTCGCCACTATGTAGGCGATGTGGCAGAGCGTGTGAATGGAGTAGAGGGTTGTTATGTCGTTCCAACACGTGAACCATCAACAATCGCAGAGGCATTGAAAAAGGCAATCGCTTTCGAGGGCAAAACCAACGGTCGCGAGAAGATTATAGAGATGGGTCTCAGTAACGAGCAAGTCGCTGAGCGATTGATGGCGATATATGAATCGATAGTGTGATTTTCAAGAAAATTTCTATTTTTGTGCAGTTTGATTTGCATAATTAAAAGATTTTCACTACTTTTGCAGCCGATTTGTAAAATTATTATGTTTTAATAATTATAAAGTAATAAAATATGAAGGCACAAGTAAATCCGTTTGTGATTAGTGGGTATGAAGGAGTTCGCTATTTCTGCGATCGAAAGCAAGAAGTAGCGCAATTGCAGCAAGAAATAGCCAATGGCAATAATGTAGCCTTGGTAGCTACACGACGTATGGGCAAGAGTGGACTGATTCATCATTACTTCAACCAACCTAATATACAAGAGCAATATTATACTTTCTTTATAGATATCTACGACACACAATCATTGCGCGAATTGCTTCAAAAATTGAGTCGTGAAATACTTACGCGACTCAAACCCTATGGCGCGCGTGCACTGCAGCGATTTTGGGATACGATGCGTTCGTTGCAACCTAGTATTAGTTTCTCGCCAATGGGAGAACCATCATTCAATGTGCAAGTAGGAGACATACAAGAGGGAGATGCTACTTTGGAGGAAATATTCCGATATCTCGAACTTGCTGACAAACCATGTATTGTGGCAATCGATGAATTTCAGCAGATTAATACCTTCCCCGAGAAAAATATTGAGGCTAAATTGCGTACTTACGTACAGCAATGTCATAATGCGCAATTTATTTTTGCTGGCAGTCAACGGCATACCATGAGTGCGATGTTTATGAACGCCTCACGACCATTTTATCAAAGTGTGTCTGTAATGCACTTGGGAAGTATAGACATGGCTAGTTACGATGTTTTTGCAAAAAAATTATTTGCAGAAGGAGGACGTAACCTGAGTGATGGGGTGACAGATGCAGTCTATGCACTTAGTAAAGGAGTGACGTGGTACACTCAGAAACTATTTAACACGATGTATGCTGCTACTCCTCCTAGCGAAACTTGTGATGCTGAGCAAGTGGAAGAAGCATTGGAGTATATATTAAAAACTCAATCATATAGTTACGAAGAAATCTTATTCCGTTTGCCTGAGAAGCAAAAAATGGTATTAATCGCATTGGCAAAGAATGGTCCGACTAAAAGCATTACATCTGCTGCGTTTGTAAAGAAGTATAGTTTACAATCGGCGAGTACAGTGCAATCAGCCATGCGTGGATTATTAGAAAAAGATTTTGTTATCCTTGAACAAGGTATATATTCTGTGTATGACCTATTTATGGGATATTGGTTACAATCAAAATAGGCGAAATATCTTAAAATGCTCAAAATACTCACATACCCCGAAATCGCTCCCACCGCTTGGCAAGAGCTAGTGGACCGCTCCCCTTACGCCACATGGTTCCAAACCCGTGAGGCGTATGAGTTCTATGCGGCGGTTAGCAACGAACTTGCTCCATTTGCATTAGGTATAGAAGAAGATGGACACCTAGCAGGAGTCATTGTAGGATATACAACTCAGGAAAAGAATCCTATTAAACAGTTTTTAACTAGACGTGCTATAATCATAGGTGGACCGTTGTTAGACAAAAACATCTCAGATGAAACGCTGAAGATTTTGTTGTTGGCAGTCAAAAGATTATTGAAGGATGCAATATACATTGAGACCCGTAATTTTAATGATTATACTCAATGGAGATTTATCTTCGAACAATGTGACTTCGCCTACCACCCACACCTAAACTTCCATGTGGATACTACCAGTAAGGAAATCGTGGATAAGAACCTAGGAAAGAGCCGCAAGCGAGATATACGCACCACCATCCGCGAGGGGGTGACACCCGTGATGCAACCTACCATAGAGCAGGTACGCGAGTACTACCAGATACTCCATACCCTCTACACCACCAAGGTCAAGACACCGCTGTTCTCTTGGCACTTCTTTGAACAGCTATATCATACCGAGCATGCACGCTTTATCCTAACCGAATACCAAGGCCGTATCATAGGTGGTACCGTATGTGTGGAACTGCCTAGTCGAGCGCTGTACGAGTGGTTTGCTTGCGGCGAGGATGGGGTATATAACCATATCTATCCTTCGTGCTATGCCACCTATCTAGGCATTCAATATGCTGCCGAGTCAGGCTGCCAAATCTTTGATATGATGGGTGCCGGAAAGCCTGATGAGGCATACGGCGTACGCGACTTTAAGGCCAAGTTTGGCGGCGAACTGGTAGAATATGGCCGCTTCCTCTGCATTCGCAAACCGCTGCTATACTGGATAGGCAAGATGGGTGTGAAATGGTTGAAGAGGTCTAAACGCTAAGATTTTGTTTTGCATACTTAAGCAGCAGGCTGCTACTTATATGCAAAAACAAAATAAACTCCTGAATTGCCGATAATTGACATCCAAATTGACCTGAATTGTCTTTATAATACATCACCCTATGGCAAAGCAATCCCTTTGAAGATTATGTAAAACTTTTGGGGAAACACGGAAAAATGATATAAAAAATTTTGGGGAAACACGGTAAAGTGGTGTAAAAAGTTTTGGGGAAAGCAGAAGTTTGCTGTAAATCAATCGATTATGAATTTTGTTTATTTTTTCTCTTAAAAATACTTGCATAATCTCTTAAAAAGTAGTACCTTTGCAACGAAAATATTAATTGCTATCATCATGAGTACACCTATTTTTAAACGAAAGTTATATGACCAATTGTTGACGTGGAAACAAACAAGTAGCGGTCAAACTGCTCTCTTGATTGAGGGGGCTCGTCGCGTAGGTAAATCCACGTTGGTCTCGCAATTTGCTAAAAACGAATATCGTTCGGCTATCATCATAGACTTTAATAATGTACCTCAGCATATTATTGATTTGTTTGATGATTATTCTAATCTTGACTTCTTATTTTTGAATCTTCAAACGCACTATCATGTACAATTATTTGAGCGTGAATCGGTAATTATATTTGATGAGGTACAGCAATGTCCCCGTGCGAGACAAGCAATCAAGTATTTGGTGGCTGATGGTCGGTACGACTATATTGAGACAGGTTCGTTAATCCGTTTGCATAAAACGACTAGAGATATTACTATTCCCAGTGAGGAAAAACACCTAACTCTATATCCTTTGGATTATGAGGAATTTTGCTGGGCAGTAGGTGATGCATTGACAATGAACCTCATTCGTCAGCAATTTGATAGGCAACAAGGATTCGGTGGCGCTCATCGCGATTTGATACGTGATTTGCGATTGTATATGTTGGTAGGTGGTATGCCTCAGGCTGTAAAAACATATATCGAAACCAATAATTTCGCTCAGGTTGATGCCATCAAAAGGGATATTTTAACTCTCTATGCAGATGATTTTCGGAAAATAGATGCTACAGGTAGAATCTCTAAATTGTTTATGTCTATTCCCGCTCAATTGAGCAAAAATGCGACTCGTTATGTGGCGTCAAGTGTGGTGGGTGAAATTGATTCCAATAGATTATGGGAGATGCTCACGCAGATGGAAGATAGTCAGGTGGTGAATTTTGCGTACCATGCTAATGATCCTAATATAGGTATGGCGCTTAATACAAGCCACGAACAATATAAGATGTTCTTGTGTGATACTGGATTATTTGTTACACTGGCATTTTGGGATCGAGATTTCACTGAGAATGTGATATATAAACAATTATTGTCGAATAAATTATCTGCTAATATGGGATATGTGTATGAGAACTTGGTGGCTCAAATGTTAGTGGCTGCTGGAAATAAGTTGTTCTATTATACCTTCCCAAAAGATAATAAACATTATTATGAGATTGATTTTCTTATTTCGAGGGGCAAGAAGATTTGTCCTATAGAGGTGAAGTCTGGTAATTATCGAACACATGCTTCCTTGGATATTTTTATAGATAAATTTAGTGATAGAATAGAGCGTCCGTATATTTTACATACTAAAGATACAGAGAAGAAGGGTCATATTCTCTGCCTCCCAATATATATGACACCGTTGTTGTAGGTTGGTGTCCGCTTTCTCTGTGTTCGCAAACCGCTGCTGTATTGGATAGGTAAAATGGGTGTGAAATTATTGAAAAAGAGATAGAAAACTGTTGTTATGAATATTTGGATAGATATTTTGCATACTCCGCAATTGAATTTTTATAAACCTTTTATTGAAATACTTTCTAAAAAAGGTCATAAAGTATATGTTACTGTTTTGAATAGAGGAAAACTGCCAGTAATAGCGAATAGAGAGTTAGCGTGTACTCCTAATGTAAAGGTGTATATTGTCGGAAAGCATCGTATGACGAAATTGTCTGCTATACTAGATGCAAACATATTCCGTATCCCAATGATGCTATATTGGAAGCGTAAGCATACTATTGATGTTGCATTTTCAAATGGTTTTCATTTGGCGTTGGTTAGTAGTAAATATAGTATTCCTAATTATTCATTTGATGATGATCCGCAAACAGGAGATTATCCTTATAAGCTAAAGTACAATACAATATGTCACTTTTGTGTTTACGCAGATAGTACATTAAAAGAACCAGCGAAAGTCTTACGCTGTACCAAAGAGTGGGCATACTTGGCACCCAAGTATTTTATACCTAATCCACAAGTGCTAGAGAAATATGGTGTACAACCAAAGGAATATGTTTTCCTGCGAGAGGTTAGTGTGGGTACCGTCAATTATACAGGACAAGCATCTGGAGCGATACTTGGTATACAAGACCTTATACCCAAAGATAAGAAAGTTCTCTTTTCATTAGAAGAAAAAGACAAACGCCATCTATACCCCAAAGATTGGATATTGCTGCAAGAGCCAATAGAGGATATCCACTCATTGATATACTATAGTGCGGGACTAGTGTCATCGGGCGACTCCATGGCACGCGAAGCGGCTCTGCTAGGCGTACCCGCCTACTACCTAGGCATACGCTACGATATGCCAGCCAATGCAGCTGCAGCCAAAGTGGCAAACCTGCAGAATCAAAAGACAGCCGACTTTGCTACATGGGTGAAGAATCTAGATGTGGATGCAAAGGAAGCTGAGAAAAAACAACTAGAACTGCGTCAGCATATCAATGAGACATTTATTGATATCAACGAATATATGATGAACCTAGTGGAGAAGGTGAAAAAACAAACCAATTAGTGAGAAATAGGTGATAATTTTACGCATTTTTGCAATTCTATAGAAAAATATTTGTTTATATCAAAAAAAAATACTACTTTTGTGGCGAAAAATATAATCATAGTATATTTTAAGTGCCAAAAACACGCGTAAATATAATTTCAATTATACAAAAATGATGGATGTTTATTCATATACAGCACCAGAGATTATCACTCACCTAGGTGAACAATATAAGCGGTACCGATTGCTATTGGGTATGACGCAAAAAGAAGTAGCCGAAAAAGCAGGATTGAGTGTGATGACTGTGCAGAAATTCGAAAGTGGTACATCTAAAGATGTATCATTGACAACTATCATTCGGCTATGGCGCGTGATTGGGCAATTGGATAATATGAGAGAATTATTACCTGAAATACCCGATTCACCTTACGTAAGCACAACCAAAATTACGAAGCGAGTACGTAAATAGTGAAGAATTGTGTCAAAATATGGCTATGGGGAAAGGAAATAGGTTCCCTAATGTGGCGTGAAGAACGGCACAATAGTTATTTTGTTTATCATCCAGATTATCTAAACGACCCCATAGAACCCTTCCCTTTGATGGCTCCTAAGAGAGGTGCTATCAATAGACCCTTTAATAGTGATACTGCACGTATGTATCAGCGATTGCCTGCTTTCTTAGCAGATAGTCTGCCAGATGATTGGGGAAATGCGCTGTTTGAGCAATGGCGAATAGATCAAGGACTGACCGTCTCACAAGTTACTCCGCTAGAAAAATTGATGTTTATTGGTAGCCGTGGAATGGGTGCTTTGGAATTTGTACCAGATGCACAATTGAATCCACGTGCAGAGCAAATAGATATTGCGGCATTAGCGCATTTGGCACATAAGATATTTGTTGATGGAGAGAAAGCGATTATCGAACCCAGTGAGACAATCACCAAGAAACTGCTAATGATGGTAGGAACTTCAGCAGGCGGAAGACAACCCAAAGCGCTGATAGCTATCCACAGAGAGACGGGGGAAATACGCTCTGGACAAATAGCTGGATTAGAAGGATATGACTACTATATCTTGAAATTTGGCAATAAAGAGCGCAGCTTAGCAGAACTAGAGATGACCTACTACGAGATGGCATGCATGGCTGGAATCCATATGATGCCATCTAAACTATTGTCTGCTGACGGAGAACAACATTTCCTAACACAACGATTTGATCGTGCAAATGGAGAGAAACTACATTTGCAGACTTTGGCTGCTATGAACCCTGATGCTGATAGCTATGAGCAGTTGCTGCTGGTGTGTCGCAATTTGCACCTGCCTGATGCCACTGGAGAAGAAATATTCCGTCGTATGGTGTTCAACTATCTGGCAAACAACACCGATGACCACAACAAGAACTTCTCATTTATGCTCTCGCCCAATGGACAGTGGACGCTGACTCCTGCTTACGATATGACATTTATCTTTAATACGGGAGGATTTCAAGCTCAGCGTGAACATTGCCTATTGATGCGTGGTAAACTGGCGGATTGGAGCAAAGAAGATGTGATGCTATTTGCTGAGCAAAATGGTATTCGAAATGCCGAGAAAATCATCGGGCAAGTAGCTAATGCTATCATGCAGTTTAGAACCATTGCCATGCGGCATGGCGTAAAGAACGAATGGATGGGGTGTGTAGAAGAGTGCTTGATGATGCATTTACGCGAGTGGGGATTTGTAGAAACACAACAGGGAAAACAAGAGTGGATATCAGATAGCGGAGATCGTGTGACAAACATCTATTTAGAGCAGGCATATAAAGGCAATATACACCTTTACGCCACAATCAATGGCGTTGCCAGAAAATGGGTACTGCGATCTACGACGCCAGAATATCAACTGATAATGGAAAGTGGTATGGCAAATGTTCCACAAAAGAAATTATGTGAATGGATTGAACAACGGTTGCTATAACAGAGAATATGCACGAAAATTATATCATACAAATAAAAATATGAAAATTTCAATTTTTGGACTCGGATATGTAGGATGCGTGGGCATTGGCTGCTTATCCAAACAAGGACACACCATGGTGGGTGTGGATGTGAGCGATGTGAAGGTGGACCTCATTAACCAAGGTAAACCAACCATCGTAGAAAAAGACATTGACCAACTCATCAGCGAAGGACACCAGGCAGGGCGTATACGTGCAACCCATGACTATATGGATGCGGTAACAAATACCGACATCTCATTCCTCTGCGTGGGTACACCATCCTCCGACAATGGTCACCTCGACCTGACCTATATCCTACAAACTGCCCACCAAATAGGACAAGCTCTCAAGCACAAGGATGGATTCCATATCGTGGTAATACGCTCCACTGTATTCCCTGGGACCAACGCTAAGATGACAGCCATCATCGAAGAGGAGTCCGGCAAAATGCATGATGTGGATTTTGCTGTGGTTAGCAACCCAGAGTTCTTGCGCGAAGGTACTGCCGTACAAGACTATCTCAACCCT
The DNA here is from genome assembly GCA_045578815.1 of Paludibacteraceae bacterium. Lineage (GTDB taxonomy): Bacteria > Bacteroidota > Bacteroidia > Bacteroidales > Paludibacteraceae > Colicola. The sequence goes on along the minus strand of JAZNKZ010000005.1, from coordinate 55,839 downwards.
CCATTGACCGTGCTCGGATCTAGCTGCCCTAAAGCCATTAAAGTGATGTGCAGCTTATATCAAGGACTATCTGATGCACCTATCGAAGTAGTGGAGATAGGTGTGGCAGAGATGATCAAATATGTGAATAACTCCTACCACGCCCTGAAAGTAGTATTCGCAAACGAGGTAGGCAATATCTGCAAACAATTAGGCATTGATAGTCACGAAGTGATGCGTATTTTCTGCATGGATAAGCAACTGAATATATCGCCCTATTACTTCCGTCCTGGCTTTGCATATGGTGGTTCGTGTCTTCCTAAAGACCTCAAAGGACTCCGTACATTGGCACACGACCTCTATCTGGAGACACCTGTACTCAATGCCATCGAGCATAGTAACGAACTCCATATCGCACAAGTAGTTCGCCAAATAGAGCATCTAGAGAATACCCGCGCTATGCAAGGGCTACCTAAGATGCATATCGGTGTGCTAGGCCTGAGCTTCAAGGCTGGTACTGATGATATGCGCAACTCACCTATTGTGAATGTAATCGAAGCTCTCCACGGCAAGGGATACGATGTGCGCATTTACGACAAGAATGTCAGCTTGTCGCGCCTTATCGGTCGTAACAAGAGTGTGATAGCCAGCAAGTTGCCTCACCTCAACGAGATGCTCCAAGAGGACCTAAACGCAGTCACTGATTGGGCTGATTGCATCATCATTGCCAACAAAGATGATGCCTTCCGCCAAGCACGCATTGCTATTGGCACACCCATCATCGACCTCGTGCGTATCTCCGAACTAGAGCAGCAAGAGGGATACAGTGGTCTTTGCTGGTAACGCGTGCCGTCCACTAAACACAAAAAAATGACAAAACTACTGACAATAATAGGCGCACGTTAATTCGTTTAGAGAAACAAAATACCCATAGAAATTTTGAATAATTTTTGATAATTTGGGGATAGAAATACCTAGTAAAAAAACATACAATCATGAAACGATTCAATATTTCGATTAGAGAGTTTCTGAGAACCACTCTCAACCTCACAGATTATGTGGATATACCTGCTGCACACGACAATATCCGAAAGAATATCCCATTCCGCGGACCTAATGTGTATATCCTATTCGTGGCGGTGATCATAGCCAGTGTGGGACTGAACGTCAACTCCATACCTGTCATCATCGGTGCCATGCTCATCTCACCACTGATGGGACCGATCATCGGCTTCGGACTAGGACTAGGAACTAACGATAGAGAACTGGTGCTGTTCTCCGTGAAGAACCTGCTGGTGATGGTGGGTATCGGTCTGCTGGCTGCTACGCTCTACTTCATACTCACCCCACTGGAGATCGATAACCCCACCGAGCTGTTGGCCCGCACACGACCTACTATCTACGACGTATTGATCGCCCTCTTTGGCGGACTGGCCGGCGTGCTGGAGACCTCGCGCAAGGAGAAAGGTACGGTGATCTCTGGCGTAGCCATCGCCACCGCCCTCATGCCACCACTCTGCACCGTAGGCTACGGCATCGCAAACCTGAGTTGGCAATACACCATCGGTGCACTCTTCCTATTTACCATCAACTGCATCTTCATCGCCATGGCAGCATACCTAATGGCGAAATTCCTGAAGTTTCCTGTGCGGGTGGTGGAAACCAATCAGCTCAGATACCATATCCTGTCCTACACACTGGTGCTATTGCTGATAGGTACGAGCATTTTCACCGGCTATCACGTGATACGCGAGAACAACTTCACCAAGAGCGCGAACCGCTTTGTGAAGAAAAACCACTCCATTGGCAAGACCTATATCTACGACTCGTCGGTGGATGTCAGTCAGACCCCATACCAACTGGATCTGCGCCTGGCAGGCGAGGCACTGTCGGACGAGACACGCGAGATGCTGCTGCGCGAAGCTGAGAGCTTTGGTATCATGCGTACGCAAGTGGTGATACACGAGGATGCCACCGTACAACTGGATCAGTTCAACGAGACCGAGATCGTACGCGACTTGATATCTAGCAATGCGACAAATATACAAGTGCGTGACGATTCGATCAAAGCCCTATTGACACAGTTGGCCTACTACAAGGAGCAGGAGCTGCCCGCGGCGCAACTAGCAGCCGAACTGCAGACACAACTGCCCGAGATAACCCGCGTGACACTGGCCAAAGGTACCGAACTGGTGGACAATATGGTGATAACCGATAAGCAGGTGGTAGTGGTGATACACTGCACCAAAGTGCCAACCAACGAGGAGAAACGACGCGTGCTGGACTGGTTGCAGGTACGACTGCAGACGGTGAACGTGGAGATGATATTTTTGTAGTTTCTAGGAGTATATTAAAATAATTTTCTATAATTTGGGGATAACACTCCCCACGAGATCGCAGAAAAAGACAACTTTCTGCGATTTTTTTTGTGTATATGGATTTTTTTTATTAACTTTGCGCGGTTTTTTATTAATTTATTAATAAGTTGATATTTTATGCAAGATTTTCAGAGTTTATGCCAACTAAGGCGTTCGTATAGAAAATACACCAATCAGCCCGTAGAGCAGGAGAAGCTGGACTATATCATCCGCTGTGCGCTGATGTCCCCTGCAGGTAAAAGAATGAACCCATGGCACTTCGTGGTAATCAAAAACGAAGAGATTCTTCGTCAGTTGGCAGGTTGCCGCACCTACGGCAGTGGTATGTTTGACACCGCTATGGCAGGCATCGTGGTGGCTGCGGACACCAGCGTGATTGATACATGGCAATGTGATGCTGCTATTGCTGCGCAAAACATCTGGCTCGCTGCTACGGACCAAGGATTGGGGGCTTGTTGGTGCCATGTCTATCAGCGTGAAGGTGCAGAAGACTTGGTGCGCAAGTTGACGGGGCTGCCAGAGAACTTCACGGTATTATGCGTGATGTCGCTCGGCTACAAGAACGAAGAGCGCAAACCGTTTGACTTCACAAAATTACAATACGATAAAGTAACACAAATAGACTAATATGAAACCTACAATAGCAATTACAGCGGGCGATAGCAACGGCGTAGGATATGAGATTATCCTCAAGAGCCTGATAGATCCACATATTTCCGAGATATGTCGCCCTATCGTATATGGCAATGCGCATATTGCACGCCAATACGCCAAAACGATGGCCGACGAATTTCACAACATCCAGTGGAATATTATTGAATCACCTAGACAAGCCAAGGATGGCCGACTGAATCTCATCACTTGCTATGACGACAGTACTCCCCTCCGCATGGGACAACCAACCGCCGAGGCAGGTCAAGCATCCCTAAAGAGTTTGCAACGCGCTACCAATGACCTGCAACAAGGTCTGGTGGATGCCCTAGTGACAGCACCTATTAATAAGGATACTATCCAATGCGATAAGTTCCGTTTCTCGGGGCATACCGAGTATCTCACCCATATCTTCGGACAGGGCGATGATAGCCTAATGATGATGCTGAGTGACCGCATGCGCGTGGCACTAGTATGCAATCATACCCCAATAGCCAAAGTGGCAGAGAATATCACCGTGGAGCGCATACTGAGCAAACTATCCACGCTCAACACCACGCTGCAGAGCGACTTCTCATGCCGCAGACCACGCATCGCTGTGCTCGCACTCAACCCGCACGCAGGTGACAATGGACTCATTGGTGAAGAAGAAACCAATATTATCCGTCCTGCTATTGTGCAAGCCAACGAGCAAGGTATATGGGCTTTTGGACCTTATTCGGCTGATGGATTCTTCGGTGCAGGACAATACAACCACTTCGACGCCGTACTGGCCATGTACCACGACCAAGGATTGGCACCATTCAAGGCACTAGACATGAGTGGAGTTAACTTCACAGCAGGCTTGCGCGTGGTGCGCACATCACCTGATCACGGCACTGCCTACAATCTCGCAGGCAAAAACGAAGCTGATGCAACGAGCATGCTGCATGCTATCTATGCCGCCATCGATATACTTAAGACACGCAAAGAGAATGCCGAACTGCTGGCCAACCAACTCGTGGTGGAAGTCAAAGCTGTAAAGAAAGAATACAAGGTAGAGAAATTTATACCACAAGATTAATATGACAAGTCAAGAAATTAGACAATCCTTTTTGGATTATTTTGAGAAGAAGGGACACAAGATCGTACCTTCAGCACCTATGGTCATCAAAGATGACCCAACACTGATGTTTACCAATGCAGGTATGAACCCATGGAAGGGTATCATCCTCGGTAATGACCCCATACAATATCCTCGCGTAGCGGACTCGCAGAAGTGCCTGCGCGTGAGCGGTAAGCACAACGATCTGGAGGAAGTAGGTCACGACACCTACCACCACACCATGTTTGAGATGCTGGGCAACTGGTCGTTTGGCGATTACTTCAAACAAGGTGCAATCGACTTCGCATGGGAATACCTCGTGGACGTGCTGAAACTCGATCCAAAGAACCTCTATGTAACCGTGTTCGAGGGCTCGCCTGAAGAGGGCATCGAGCGCGACAACGAGGCAGCAGAGATTTGGGCTAAGCACTTGCCTGCCGACCATATCCTCAACGGTAACAAGCACGACAACTTCTGGGAGATGGGCGATACAGGTCCTTGTGGTCCATGCTCGGAGATTCACGTGGACAGCCGTAGTGAGGAGGAGAAAGCGGCTCTCTCTGGTCGCGAACTCGTGAATAAAGACCACCCACAAGTGATTGAGATTTGGAACCTCGTGTTCATGCAATACAACCGCAAAGCCGATGGTTCGCTTGACACCTTGCCAAACAAAGTGATTGATACAGGTATGGGCTTTGAGCGTTTGGTGCGCACCATGCAAGGCAAACAGTCGAACTACGATACTGACGTCTTCCAACCTATGCTGAAGAAGATTGGCGAGATCTGCGGTGCTGAATATGGCAAAGAGGAGAAAGTGGATGTGGCTATGCGCGTGATTGCCGACCATATCCGTACCATCGCTTTTGCTATTGCCGATGGTCAGTTGCCAAGCAACGAGAAGGCAGGTTATGTGATTCGCCGAATCCTCCGCCGTGCTGTGCGCTATGGCTACACCTTCCTCGGACAACGCGAGGCGTTTATGTACAAACTGGTGCCACAACTCATTGCCGACATGGGCGATGCATATCCTGAATTGGTGAAGCAAGAGGCACAAATCACCCCTGTAATCAAGAGCGAGGAGGACGGTTTCCTCCGTACATTGGATAAGGGTATCACGCTGCTCGACAAACTGATGAAAGAAGCGAAAGGCAAAGAGATTTCGGGTGTGGATGTGTTTACATTGAAAGATACATACGGTTTCCCTCTCGACCTTACTCAATTGATTTTGAGCGAGAACGGCTTTACTACCAACGAGGAAGAGTACAACAAGGCATTGGAGCACCAAAAAGAGATGGGTCGCCAAGCCAACAAACAAGAACTGGGCGACTGGGTAGTGATTAGCGAAGGCGAGACAGAGTTTGATGGATATGACATGCTGCAATGCGAGACACAAGTGTTGCGCTATCGCAAGGTGAACCAAAAGGGCAAAGAACTCTATCAAGTAGTGCTTAGCCAAACACCATTCTACGCTGAGATGGGTGGTGAGGTAGGCGATTCGGGTACATTGGGCAATGTGCGCGTGTTGGATACCAAACGTGAGAACAATCTGGCAGTACACCTCTGTGCGGAATTACCTGAGAATATCAAGAGCAAGATGATGGCTGAGGTAGATGTGGCTCGTCGTCAAGCCATTGCTTGCAACCACACTGCTACGCATATCATACACTACGCATTGCGCCAAGTATTGGGCGAGCATGTGGAGCAAAAGGGTAGTTTCGTATCGGCAGACAGCTTGCGCTTCGACTTCTCACACTTCCAGAAAGTGAGTGCGGAGGAACTTCGCCAAGTGGAGATGCTTGCCAACGAGATGATTCGCCAAGACTTGCCTCTTGAAGAATGTCGTAACACTCCAATAGAGAAAGCCAAAGAAATGGGTGCTATGGCACTCTTCGGCGAGAAGTATGGCGATGAGGTACGTGTCATCAAGTACGGTCCATCGGCAGAGTTGTGCGGTGGTTGCCACGTGGCAAGTACGGGTAAGATTGGTGCGGTGCGCATTGTGATGGAGACCAGTGTGGCTGCGGGTATTCGCCGCATTGAGGCAGTGACAGCAGCCAAGGCCGATGAACTCTACTACAAGCAAGTGGATATGATTGGCGGTCTGCGTGCGCTGTTCAACAACGCTCCAGACTTGGCAGGCGCTATCCGCAAAGCCATTGACGAGAACGCGGGCTTGAAGAAGCAGATTGAGACCTTCATGGCAGAGAAAGTGGAGCGCTTCCGCGATGAACTGATTGCAAAGGCAGAGGACTACAATGGCATCAAACTGGTGCGCGTGGAAGGTACTGTAGATGCTAACTTGCTGCGTAACGTGCCCATGTTGCTGAAAGGCAAGTTTACCGATGTGAAGTTCGCTGTAGTAGGTGCTACCGAGTGGGAAGGCAAGCCAATGATTACTGTGGTACTGTCGCAACCATTGGTAGATGCAGGCAAGAACGCAGGTCAGATCATCAAGTCGGCTGCTAAGCATATCCAAGGCGGTGGCGGCGGTCAAGCATGGATGGCTACCGCAGGTGGCCGTAATGTAGCAGGATTAGGTGCTGCTATGGAGGAGATGTTAGGTGCATTAGTGTAACTTTCAGAAACCAATACTACACCTGATTCCCGATACGCGAATCTCGAAAAGAATAAAAGATGAAAACTTTAACAGGATTATTGCCGTCGAAATACCGTTCTGCCGTCCGTTTCGTGCTCGTGGGCACATTGGGAACGGGCGTGCACTATGGTATTTATTACTTGTTGTTGGACATTTTCCAACAACACTGGCCTGACGTCAATATCCTGACAACGTTGGCGTTTACGGCTGGATATGTGATAGAAATGGTGATGAACTACTTCTTGACGAGTTTCTATACATTTAAGAAAAAGCCAAGTTGGAAGAACGCAGGGGGATTTTTGTTGGGACGTATACTCAATTATGGCATCCAGATACTCTTTTTGAATACGCTTATTTGGTTACACATGGGAGAAGAATGGGCAGGAATAGTGGCTATTTGCCTTGCGGGGGTAATCAATTATTTTGTACTACGCCCCTTCTACAAAGACAAGAAAAAGGAAGCTTGATTCCTGAGATGGAATACATGCCATTATGGTATTTCGAGGAATATAGGGGAACGAATAGTTAAATATTAATAGCCGTTCGAGTGGAGAAAATGCGGAGGTAGTAGGCTATGTGCAAATTATTTTTTATGAAGAAAAAAACGTATGTGGATAATCAAGGGAATGCATTGCCATATCCTTGGTTGATTAACACAGCATTATGCTTGGTAGGTGGTACGCAACGATTGCGCTTGAACTATTGGAATCGTCATCCCAAGCATGCTGCAGAAAAAACCTTGCGAGATATTTTGACTATCTCGCGTGATACGGTCTATGGCAAGGAACATCATTTTGATCGTATATTGTCGGCTACTAGTGCAGAGGATTTGTTCCGCTTATATCGTCAGTATGTGCCTGTAAATGATAGCTTTGAACCTTTGCGCCCCTATGTGGAGCGCCATAAGAATGGTGAGGAAAATGTGCTATTCCCTGGCAGACCAGATATGTATGCCACCACATCGGGCACAACATCTGAACCCAAATGGGTACCCATGACACACAAATATCTCAAGGATGTCTATGGCAAGATGACACACATCTGGATATGGAACTTTATTACCCATCGTAGCCGTATTTTCGGAGGACACCTATTTACTACTGTTGGCAAGGAGGTCGAGGGGTATGCGCCTGATGGAACGGTGTTTGGTTCGGTGAGTGGTGTCTTGGTGCGCGATGTGCCAAAGATTATTAAGAAGCACTACACGGCCCCTGCCTGCGTGATGTCCATTGATGACTATGCTGCTCGCAACTACACGTTGATGCGTTTGGCTATGCAATACAGAGATGTGACACTGTGGGCAACTGCCAATCCTTCTACCATCCTAGAACTACTACGCACACTCAACGAGAACACCGAAGAGATGATTGAGGATATTGAGAGAGGTACACTGAGTTGGAACTTTGATATCTCCAATTACATTCGCGAAGAACTAGAAGCGTATATGTCTCCTAATCCATTACGTGCTAGAGAGTTGCGTCAACTGCTAAAGGAGCATGGAAGACTAGAACCCAAGCACTTCTGGCCATGGCTACAATTGCTATCTACATGGAAATGTGGTAATACCAAGATCTATATGGAGAAATACCTGGACCAATTCGATTGGAGCAAGACCTTCTATCAGGAATTGGGGTATATCGCCACCGAATGTAGGTTTGGTTTCTCGCTGGATGATACCAATGAGTCGGTACTCTTCCCACATTTCCACTACTATGAGTTTGTGGAGGAGAGCGAACTGGATAAACCCCACAAGAAATTCTTACAGATCTATGAACTGGAGCAAGGTAAGCGCTACTGTGCGTATGTGACCACATACTCTGGCTTATTCAGATACAATATGAATGACCTAGTAGAAGTGGGAGGCATGTTTTACAATACACCTACGATTCACATGATTTCCAAGGTGAATGGTATCGTGTCCATGACAGGCGAAAAACTGTACGAACCACAGTTCATCGACGCTGTGCATAAGGCGGAATCGCTGATGGATATGAAGACTAAATTCTTTGTCGGTTTTGCAGATGTACGTGAGTCGAAATACCATTTCTATTACGAGTTTGTAGATGAGAATGTGGACCAACAGTTAGCCGATGAATTTACTAAGGTCGTAGATCGCAAGTTGCAGGAAATCAACAATGAATATGAATCCAAGCGTTCGTCCTTCCGCTTGAAAGAACCACAAGCACATATTCTATTGAGCAATGCCTATTCGCGCTTCAAGGCTGCTTGCCTGCGTGATGGTTTCCGTGACGGACAATTTAAATTTAACCTGCTGATGCAGGATGATAAGCGTCGTCGTAAGTTTGATCAGATCGAACGCCAAGACACTTTGTCGGACAAGATTATGTCGCTGGTAGATACGATTGATACCAATATTGATCGTCGTCGAGCAGCGCGTGCGCAGCGTCGTAATGTGCGTCAGACAAATCGTACTGAACGAAAAACGCAACGCACCAAAAAGGAGTGAAAAAAATCATCCCGTATATAGCTATTATCACTGCTATGCTCATTTGGGCAGGAGCAGGGATAGCTGTCAAGCAAGCGTTGGTGGTGTTCTCACCACTGACGCTCATTGTTTTGCGATTCACGTTGGCTGTGATCTTGATGCTGGTAATAGGCCTTATCTGTCGCAAAAGTGACATCTTGGGTTTGCAGCGCGTTGCGATTAAGGATCTGCCACTATTTATGCTGGGTGGATTATTTCAGCCGTTCTTGTATTTCATTTTTGAAACTTATACCTATCAGAGTATTGCTTCCCCAACGATAGCCGAGGCACTATTGAGCACGCAGCCCGTGCTAGCGCCACTCTTTGCCCTGGTGTTGCTGCGTGAGCATATCACGCGCTACAATATCATCGGTGTTATAATATCCACCGTGGGTATGTTGATGCTGTTGCTCATCGGATCAGATAACTTTGCTTTTGGCAATCCATGGGGTGTACTACTGGCTTTTTTGACCGTCAGCATGTCTGTGAGTTATTCCATCGTGCTACGCAAGATTCCTACGCGCTACTCTCCACTGAGCATTGTGTTCTACGTGCAGTCTTTCTCACTGTTATTGTTCTATCCGCTATGGGGAGTGCTTGAGGGTAAGCAACTGATTGATAGCGATTTTGTAATTGCTAGGTCGGAGCAGTTGCTCAGCAGTGGGGCTGCAGTCCTCTATCTAGCCGTGTTTGCATCGGTGACGGCATTCATATTGTTTTGCTACACGGTACGCAAGATTGGAGTCACGCGCGCGAACGTATTTAATAATATTAGGCCTGTGTTCACGGCGCTATTGATGTGGAGCATATGTGATGAAATACTCCCAATATGGAAATTATTGGGTATAGTAATTATAATAGTTGGTCTATTTATTAGTCAAAAATACGAAAAAATATAACAAAAATTAAGATTTTTTTGGTCATACAAAAAAAAAGCAGTACCTTTGTCACCTGAATGTTTAGATTTGAAAGCCTATGATTGACATATCTACTCCAGAATCATCGTTTTATAATTTCCTGTTCATCTTATTCCTTGTAGGATTGGTGATTTTTGTGGCTCTCTACTTTGTAGATGCGGGCTATGGTAAGATGCGTACCGAGAAATGGGGCCCAGCGATTAATAATAAGGTGGGATGGTGCTTGATGGAAATGCCTGTATTTGTGGTAATGTTGTACCTCTGGGCTATATCTGAGGTGAAGTTTCAATTGCCATATTTGTTATTTTTCTGTATCTTCCAGTTCCACTATTTCCAACGCTCGTTTATCTTTCCATTCCTACTCAAGGGGAATAGCAAAATGCCATTGGTAATCATGGGATTATCAGTAATCTGGAACCTGATCAATGGATTTATTCAAGGATATTGGCTCTTCCATTTGGCACCACAGTTTGCGCCATATGCTACTTCGTGGATGACCGATTGGCGATTCATCCTTGGAACAGTGATATTCTTCGCTGGCTGGGTAATCAATATGCACTCTGACCATGTGATTCGACACTTGCGCAAACCAGGTGATACCAATCACTATTTACCAAAGAAAGGTATGTATAAATATGTAACCAGTGCCAATTACCTAGGAGAGATCACTGAGTGGTTGGGTTTTGCTATCCTCACTTGGTCATGGGCTGGATTAAGCTTCTTCTGGTTCTCATGCTGCAACTTGGTTCCACGCGCGAATTCAATCTATCACAGATACGAGAAGGAATTCGCAGATGAATTTGACAAAAAGAAACTAAAACGAATCATTCCGTTTATATATTAACCGGATTCCCGAATCTCAATCCCCGATTCATAATATTGAATCCCGACTCCCGATTCATATATGACTCCTGACTCGCGACTCCCGAATCCTGACACTAGATTATACCACAATGAATAATAATCTCCTTTTCACCGAGCACAAACTTGGTCCTATCACTTTGCGCAATCGCGCTATCCGTAGTGCTGCATTTGAGAACATGGCGTACGGAAACAAACCTAGTCAAGATCTCTATAACTATCATACCGCCGTAGCACGTGGTGGTGCAGCTATGACCACAGTGGCTTACTGTTCGGTAACCCGTTCGGGTGTGTCTTTTGATGGACAACTCTATATCCACGACGAGATCAAGGAGGACCTGAAGCGCCTCACCGATGGTATTCATGCTGAAGGTGCGAAAGCTAGTATCCAATTGGGGCACTGTGGTAACATGACACACTTCTATACTTGCAAGTGCCTTCCAGTAGGGGCTAGCTCTGGCTTTAACCTATATTCGCCTACAATCCATCGCAAGCTCAAAAAGCATGAGATTCAGGAAATCGTGAAGGCCTTTGGTCACGCGGTGGATTTCTGTCGCGAGTGTGGTTTCGACTGTGTGGAGATTCACGCCGGTCATGGATACTTGATCTCGCAATTCTTATCACCTTATACCAACCATCGCCGTGATGAGTATGGAGGATCACTCGAAAACCGTATGCGCTTTATGAACGAGGTCATGGCTGAGGTCATGGAGCATGCTGGCGACGATATGGCTGTGGTGGTGAAGACCAATATGTACGATGGATTTAAGTCGGGTCTGAAAGTGGAGGAATGTATCCAGATTGCGCAAGAAATCGAGAAGCATGGTGTACATGCTCTGGTCCTGACTGCTGGCTTCGTAAGCAAAGCACCATTCACTGTGATGGGTGGAGCTATGCCAATCAAGGCTTTGGCGCACTACATGAACCCTTGGACATTCTGGTGGCTACGATTGGCTTTGCGCTTTGTAGGGCATATCATGATTCCTACTGTACCATTCAAGGAACTCTTTTTCCTCGAGACTGCCAAGAAGTTCCGTCAAGCACTCAAGATGCCGCTTATCTATGTTGGTGGAGTCATGGGAAGAGAAAATGCAGAGACTGCACTTGCTGAGGGATTTGACTTTGTGCAGATCGGTCACGCACTGGTGCGCGATACTGATTTTGTGAATAAAATGCGTGAGGAGCAGTACCATTCAGAGTGCAAACGATCGAACTACTGTGTAGCACGTATGTACACCATTGACATGAAATGCCATGAGTGCGTAGAGAAGATGCCTAAGTCGCTCAAAAAAGAGGCAAAGAAATACGAACAAATGTGGTATCCCTCCTCTAAACACTAAACTCTAAACTCTAAACACTAAACTAGAATGCTTGCACTCGTTACTGGCGCATCATCGGGTATTGGACTCCAATATGCTACCCAACTCGCGCGCGATTATCATACAGATCTTCTGTTAGTTAGCAACCAGCAGGAAGAACTCAATCAGGTTGCCGCTGACCTTGCTACGCAATATGGCGTGAAGACTATTCCGCTATATGCTGACCTAAGCAAACAAGATGCTGCCGAAATATTGCATCAATACTGCTTGGACAATAACCTCGTAGTGGATATCCTTATCAATAACGCAGGTGTGTTCTTCTTCAATCCCTACTGTGAGACTAGTATGAAGCGCATTGACCTTATGCTCAACCTGCATATGATTACGGTGGCCAAACTTACTCGTCTCTTTGGTGAGGATATGATCAACCGCCAACTCACCGCAGAAGAGTCTGCGCAGAAGATTTGCCGTAAACAACGCCGAAAAGGATATATCCTCAATATGTCATCTATGTCAGCATGGATGGCTATGCCGGGAATCCAGACCTACAATGCTACCAAGGCATTTATTTACAATTTCTCCAAGTCGCTTTGGTATGAATTCCGTCCTAAAGGCGTGAATATCACAGTGATGGCTCCAGGGGCTGTAGATACAGCTTTGTTTGGCTTGGCACCTCACCTGCGTCGTTTGGCAGTTAATCTGACGGTATCTATTCCACCAGAGAAATTGGTTAAGCGTGCTCTGAAGAAACTGTTCCGCGGTAAGAAAGCCGACACTCCGGGTTTCCTCAATTGGCTAGCAACGCCGTTGCTCAAGCACACTCCCGACTGGCTCGTATTCTGGGCAATCAAACTAGTCGGCAAGTTCCAGAAATAACCACTTTTGCGCTACCTTTGCGCTACCTTTGCGCTAGGAACTCTATTGCCTTCAGCGTCAATCTCGAAAACGCATAATTGTCCAGATCGGACAAACTTACTACCACCGTGTCAGGAATCTTAGGGAGTTCTGGCACGTTTTTTATTACAAACCGTGCATGCAACTTCTGGTGCGATAGCACATGCGTCAGCTCCAATATCTTCTCGCCTTTAACCTCTCGCCTCATCGCCTCATCGCCTGTGCGCTCATCGCACACAAACTCCCACAGATGCTTCCAAATATCATTCCCTTTTCTTTGATGAATCAAAGTCGTCTTCTCGGGTGTAATATAGATAGTATATTCCAAATACCTATCCCGCACTTTCGGACGGGGCTTGCGCACAGGCAATAGTTCTACCGTGTTGTTTGCCAACGCCTTACACCATGTGTTGAGCGGACAACTACCGCAATCAGGTGCCGTTGGCACGCAATGCAAAGCACCCAATTCCATAATAGCCGAGTTAAACAAGCGTGGTCGCTCTCTATCTAGGAGGTCCTCCGCTAATCGGCGAAAATGCTTCTTGCCTAGGGTAGTGTCGAAGGCAATCTCGCAATCGTATAATCGTGCTAGTACGCGATAGACATTGCCATCTAGAGCAGGGTAGGGCAGGTCATAGGCAAACGATGCTATCGCTCCCGCCGTATAATCACCTACACCAGGCATACTCTTGAGCGCAGCGAATATCTCCTCGCCTTCTCGCCTCCTCGCCTGATGAAAAATCTCGTGATTTTTCATCAACTGCGCCGCCTTATGTAAGTTTCTCGCCCTTGAATAATACCCCAATCCTTGCCAATAGAGCAGCACCTCGTCTTCGCTTGCTGCGGCCAAACTCTCTATATCGGGAAATCGATCCACAAAGCGCATGTAATACTCCATGCCTTGTGCCACACGGGTCTGTTGCAGAATGACCTCAGATATCCATATGCGATATGGATCTTCCGTCTCACGCCAAGGCAAGATACGTTTGTTGAGTTCGTACCAATCGATCAAATTATTATGTAGCAATTGCAGGTTCATAACACGACTGCAAAGTTACTACTTTTTTGCGAAATATACAAAAGTTACATGCATTAGAAAAAAAAAGAAATAATTTTTAATAAAATCCTTGCATAATTCATTTATTTATAGTATCTTTGCACCCGATTTCGATTTTTGCGGGCTATATGACCCCATATTTAGAGAAAAAAGTATAACTTATTAAATATAAAATCATTATGACAAAAGCAGAACTCGTTAATGCAATTGCAATCCAAACAGGTTATGACAAAACTACTATTTTGAACGTAGTAGAGTCTGCAATGTGCAACATCAAAAAGACTGTAGCTAATGGCGAAGCAGTGTACCTACGTGGTTTCGGTAGCTTTGCTACTAAGACTCGTGCCGCTAAAATTGCGCGTAACATTACCAAGAATGAGTCTATCCTCGTTCCTGAGCACAAGATCCCAGCTTTCAAACCAGCTGATAGTTTTACAGAACTTTTAAAATAATCTATTAATAATTTACAATTATGCCAAACGGAAAGAAGCACAAAAGACATAAAATGTCTACTCACAAACGTAAAAAACGTTTGCGCAAGAATCGTCATAAGCATAAATAAGTTTTGACGCTCTAGTAACGGCTTTGTGGTTCATACCTATTTGGGCGCAAATAGGTTGCCACAAGGCATTTTTTTTAATCTGGGGCAAGTGAGCCCCTGAAATAATTATTTTGACATATGAAAAGCGAATTGATTGTGGATGTTACGCCACAGGAGATTGCAATTGCGCTGACTGAAGACAACCGTCTCATGGAGGTCAACCGCGAAAAACGCGGTGTGGATACCTTCGCGGTAGGAAATATCTACTATGGACGTGTCAAGAAAATCATGCCAGCACTGAATGCAGCCTTTGTGGATGTAGGACATGAGAAAGAAGCTTTTCTGCATTACCTTGATTTAGGAACGGAGTTTCTTACACAGCAGAAGTACGTCACCAAACTGGTATCCGATAGACGACGAATACCTGAGATCCACAAGATCGAACGACAACCAGCATGTGGCAAGGACGGACAAATCGCCGATTATCTCAAGGTGGGAGACACCATCTTGGTGCAGGTCACCAAGGAACCTATCAACTCCAAAGGACCCAGACTGAGTGCCGAAATATCTATTACAGGCCGAAATTTCGTCTTGCTTCCTTTTGTGGATAAGGTTATGGTCAGCAGCAAGATCAGCCGACAAGCCGAGAAGGGACGCCTCAAGCAACTCGTACAGTCCATCAAGCCCAAGGGATTTGGAGTCATTGTACGCACAGTGGCAGAGGACAAACGTGTGGCTGAACTGGACAACGAACTGCGAGTTCTCGTCAAACGATGGGAAGATTGCGTCAAGACGCTGCAGCACAAGGAACCAGTGAACCTCATATGCGAGGAACTGGGACGAACGATAGGTATCATTCGAGATATCTTGTCGCCCAACTTTGAGAATATCCATGTCAACGACAAGGAGGTGTACGAGGAAATCAGGCAATATCTAGACCTCATAGCACCCGAATCGTCTAAATTGGTCAAACTGCATACTGGGGAGCAACCTATCTTCGATAAGTTTGATGTCACACGTCAAATGAAGACAGGACTAGGACGTACCGTAGGATTCAAGAAAGGTGGATACCTCATCATGGATCGAACCGAAGCACTATTCTCCATTGATGTGAATAGTGGCAGTAGGAAACTATTCGAAGACCAAGAACAGAATGCATTTCATTTCAACATGCTAGCAGCTGATGAGATAGTGCATCAACTTCGTCTAAGAGATATTGGTGGAATCATAGTCGTGGATTTCATTGATATGGATGACAAAGCCAATCAGCAGGCGCTCTATGATCATATGCGCCAATTGATGGAAAACGACAGGGCAAAACACAATATATTGCCTCTCAGCAAGTTCGGACTAATGCAAATCACTCGCCAACGCGTGCGCCCAGCGGTAGAAATGCAAGTGATGGAGACATGTCCAACATGCTTAGGAAAAGGAAAAGTGCAACCGTCTATCCTCTTTGTGGATCAGATCAAAGAGCAGATAGCCACGATGACAAAGCAGTATGGCAGAGGATTGCGCCTACACCTACACCCATATATCTATGCCTACTTATCCAAAGGGCTATGGAGTGTAAGACAGCAATGGCGCGTGAAATACGGACTCCATACCATTGAAAACCAAAGTTTAGGAATGCTGGAAACGAGATTCTACGACACGAATGGTCACATACTAGTTATTCCTACCAAAGACGACAAAACAGAATAAGCTCTTAGGCCAAACAAGAAAACAAGGCGTCAGAAAAGCAAAATTTACCCCAAAAAGCCATCTAATCTTCGGGATTAGGTGGCTTTTGCTTGCAGGTTCGCAAAAAAAATACTACCTTTGCACTGTCAAAATTAAATAGTAGGACCATGGACAACAAACAGTACCACGAATTGCAGGTTGAGAACGGTGTATATATCCCCCAACCACCTATGGACTATCCGCAGGAGAATCCTTTTGAGCGAACACTCTTTCCTAAATATGTAAAGGATATTACGTTTGATGAGCATTATCCCTATCTGGATGATAGTTTGGGCTACAAACTGAATCTGCTATGGGGCTATTATCTCGTCATTCATGGTCTGCTACGACTCAAACTGCGCGTGCAGATGGGATTGCGTATTCGGGGGAGGGATGTGCTCAAACGCTACAAGAAGGAACTATCGCACGGAGCTATCACCATTGCCAATCATGTCTATCGATTGGATTGTCCGTGCGTGCTACTAGCTGTGAAGGCGATACATACCACACGAATACCGATGTTCGCACCCAATTTCCGCACTAAAGATGGATTTTTTATGCGTTTAGCGGGTGGAGTACCTATTCCTGATTCTACTACCAATATGTCAGCGCTCAAGAAGTTTAATGAAGCATTTGATGAGTTTCATCGCCGTGGTTGGTGGTTTCATATCTTTCCCGAAGCATGCCGATGGGATTTCTATAAACCCTTGCGCCCATTCCAAAAAGGTGCATTCACCATGAGTTATAAGTATAGCAAACCTATTCTCCCATGCGTGATTACCTACCGCGAACGCAAAGGTATCTTCCGCCTCTTTGGCCCGAAAGACTTGCCACTATTGACCGTGACGATAGGCGAACCAATCATACCTGATACCACCCAACCACGCAAGATGGAGGTGGAGCGCTTGCGCGAAGTAGCCCATGAGCAGATGACTCGTATGGCTGGCATCACACACAACCCTTGGCCTGCTGCCTGGGGAAACCAGTAAGGCAGCAAAGCTGCTAGTGTATAGCGTAGAGTGTAGGGTGTAAAGGCGAGAAAAACCAGACTACACCACACTACACAACCCTACACAGCGCACAGCGCTACTACACAACCCTACACAACCCTACACAGCGCGTAGCGCTACTACACCCTACAATGCACTACTTGATCTTCGACGATATGACCCAATGTAGCGAGCAGGAAGTGGCTCGCCTACTGCCATTGGTGTCAGAGCAACGCCGTGAGCAAGCGCTCGCCTATAAACATCTCTTTGGCCAATACTGCTGCCTCAAGTCCTATGAGCTGCTCCAGCAACTCCTCGCCTCTACACCTTACACCCTACACTCTACGCCCTCTTTCCTCTACAACGAACATGGTGCACCTTATTTGCAAAATGGCCCCTATTTATCCATATCCCATTGCAAACAGGGAATTGCTGTGGTGGTGAGTGATTACCCCGTAGGGATTGATATTGAGGGAATTAGAACGATCAGCGAAGGACTGGTGCAGAAGGCGATGAATACGGATGAGCAACATCAGATTGCTGCTAGTGCTAATCCAGACATAGAGTTTATCCGCCTATGGACGCGCAAGGAGGCATACGTCAAGATGCAGGGAACGGGTATTATTTCCGATATGCATCAGATACTAGCCGATAAGTCGAAGGTAGAATGGTACGAACATTGCAATATAGACAAAGGATATATTTGCACAATAGTTCAGAAAAAATAAAAAAGACATCCAGTTTGGATGTCTTTTTTGGGTGGATAGTGGGGCTCGAACCCACGACACTCGGAACCACAATCCGATGCTCTGCCAACTGAGCTATAACCACCATATCGCATTCGGTAATTATCCAAATGCGGGTGCAAAGGTACTGCTTTTTTTTGACATGACCAAATATTTTGCAAAAAAAATGAGCAGATTATTGATTCTGCTCATTTTTTTGAGATTTAATATCGGTTAATTGTTCTTTTACCGTATCCCACGTATGTTCCGACAACGGTGTGATAGACTTATATATCACTGATTGCTCCTTTAGATCTTGTTTCAGGAATTGGAACTGCTTGTCTAATCGATGTACGCATAGCACTACTACTAGTACGATGATAGCATATTTAGCCGATCCAAATACCCCGCCTAGCAATCGATTAAGCCAGCCTAATTTGACAGCTTTGAATAGTTTGGTCAGTAGTCTGCCTAGCAGGTAAAAGATTATGGTCGTGGTCAAGAAGAGTAGGGTATAGGCTACTACGGAGCATACTGCTTCTGGCCATGTGAACTGCTGTGCGATCCATATGGTTACGGGTGCGGACAGCAATCGTGCGCATACTACACCCGCAACAATGGATATCAAATTGGTTAGTTCGATAATCAGGCCACGCTTGATGCCTATTACCAGACCTACTAGCAGTGGCAGCAATATTAGTATATCTAGCCAAGTCATTGTTAGTTATGAACTATGAGTGATGAGTTATGAGTGGTTTATTTTTTAGAATACTCGTAACCAGGTTTGTAATCACCATTAGCATCGTACAACCAGTGCTCATCACCATCATACAAGCGCAAATCATCCACCGAGCGGATAGAGATAGCCCAATCGTCAGCAGCAGGTGGATATTGCGAGAATTTCAAACCATTGTCATAGTAGAATCCCAAGATTCCTACTACATCTCCCCAATAATTTTCTGCTGGCAAGTAGAAGTGTGCATACTTAGCATATTCTGATGTAGAAACTGCGCTATGGTTGTTGTTCTCATCATAGAATACACGAGCTTGAGGGAAATTCAAGTTGTTGGTTGTAGGAGCGAAGACATTGGCGTTTTGATCGGTCTCTGGGTCGCCTGTAGTACATTTAGCTGGTGTACCGTTGTTGTAGTATTGACCAGTGAAGTGTACATTCTTGATACGCACCAACTTAGCATCCCAACTGCGTGCATCTTTCAAATCAAGAATAGACTTATAATCGGTGATTTGTAACGTCTCGTAATACAATTTACTTTGATCTGGCATGCCAATGCATTGGGTACGCGATTTGAAGATAGCGATTGGAATACGACCAGATGCCCAACCCACTTTCTCTTCTGCCTTGTTGGCGTATATATTATTGTTATAGGATGGCAAGCAGAGTTGTGGTTGGTTAGCATAGCGACCGATAGCGAGTCCATCTACGCGAATCAAAATTTCTTGTCCCAATTGGTACAAACCACCGATCGAACCTGCATCTACAGAGAGGCGCAATGCTTGTTGGGTAGTATCGTTGCCATTTACAAACACTTGTTGGATACACAAGGTCTTGTAGAAGTTGCCCGCATAGTCGTCGGTAGTTACGCGTCCACGAATATATACAGGGGTCTTCGATGCTGGGATAGTATCAATCGAGAAGAGGTAGCAGTCGCCTGCTTTCGAACGCTCGCGGTACAACTCTGGCAAGCAATAGTTGCCTTCTTCGGTCATATAGCGTGCTTTCAACTCTTCGATAGTCAATTCCTCGCCTTGATCTATCAATGCTTGTGCTTGATCCTCGGTCAAAAACAGTTTGCTCTTATCCACGTCAGGAGGCGTGCATGCTACTGCGCACAATGCCACGAGGGCGATATATAGAATCTTTTTCATATTGCTTAGAATTTATATTGGATATTAAGATAGAAGTTGGTTCCCCATGCGTAGTAGTACTTAGCTGGGAATTTCCATGCGTTAGGACTGATAACAGAGTTCTCACGGTCGTCCACTCCTTGACGAGTTTGACGAGGTAAACGAGCTTGTTGGTAACCACCAGTCTTGAAGTGGGTATTGTTCAAGAGGTTGTTCACGGTCAGGTTGATAGAGATGGACTGACGGTTAGGCAAGTAGATCAGCTTACCCAAGCTTACGTCCACGAGGAATCGGTGGAGTGGGTTGCTAGCAGTCAGCATCTCTTGATTAGACATGAGTGAGTATGGATATTTCAATGTAGGTACGCCATAGTTATCATAAACCACTTGTCCATCTACTTTCTCAATAGCGTCGGTGTATTGGTCGCCATACCAGCCATTCACTTTGCTACCATCTGCACGCTTTCCTGTAAACAATCCTTGCATACGACGAGCAGGAGCGTAGTCTAGATAGCTCCAATCAAAGTAGTTGACGGTGATGTCAGCAAACCACATCTTTGGGTGGAAGAAGCTGAGTTTGAGGCTGGTATTGAGTTGAGGACCTGTAGCCACGCGCAAACCATTGATCAATACGCTGTCACGAAGCTCGTAGATAGGACCATTGGCATTCTCTGCCAACGCCATACCATTCTCGGCAGAGGTGATAGCCAGTGCGTTGCTTGTATAGCGATAGTCGCCGATGCTGAGTACGCCGGTGAGAGTGAAGTAGGTGCCGAGTTTCACAGCAGCTGCTGCTTCCACACCCATGTGGCGGCGGTTGATGCCAGTCAGTGATTGGTTGACGAAGGTGCGTGCCTCATCATCGTAGTAGCCATTGAGCTCGGTGCCGTTCCAGAACTGTGTGAAGAATCCAGTCACGCGACCGCGAACGATTGGGTAGTTGAATGAGTAGGTCAAGTCACCGCCTACAATCTTTTGGCTAGCACCGAAGTACTCTTGTAGCCATGAGGTGCCATATTGTTGCGCATAGTATGCTGCATAATCGTGGCGATAGATGTTCTCCACAGCGCGGTCGTGTACGCGTGGTGAGATGTATGCATCGCGTCCCAGAGGAGCTTTGGTCTCTGCCATAGCGTTGATCTTCAGATGGTTGCGACCGTCGATCTTGTAGGTTGCACCTACTTTGAATGCTGGGTCCACAAAGTGGTGATGCGAACCCGCCATGCGACCTGCTACGGCATCGTAGTTGCCTGCTAGGATAGCATCTGCATTGTCGGCGAGGTAGTACCATGCGTAGTCTGGGTTGAGTTTGGCTAGGTACCATGCACGACCGTTGATCATGTCGCTGGTGCGTTGTAGGTAGTTGTAGGAGAGTTGGAGTGCGTAGTAGAGATCTACTTCGTTCCATTTCCACTCGTTTTGTGCCCACACCTTGGCGCTAGCCATGTTGATGCGGTAGTTATAGCCGAATTTATCTCCTTTTTCTGCTGCTGCGTTTGGGTTGCGCAAGTCGTTTTGCTTCACATTGGCGATGTCGGCTTGTGTGAGACCGATATTGGTTGCCAATTCCTTGATATCGCGCTCAGCAAATGGGTCCACATCTATCCATTGGTTACCACCTAGCAGATCATCTACTGACTTGTAGTGGATACCTTGTGCAGCTTTGAGCTCGAGGCCTACGGTAGCGGTCAGGTGCTCTACCGAAGTATTGCGGTAATTGGCACTAGCCACTGCCTCTTGGATATCGTTGTGACGGCGCTCTACGATGTAGCGAGCTGAACCATCAGGGTTATTCACATTGTTGGCGTAGTTAGCTGCGTATAGCGCATCCCA
Organism: Paludibacteraceae bacterium; assembly: GCA_045578815.1. Taxonomy (GTDB): domain Bacteria; phylum Bacteroidota; class Bacteroidia; order Bacteroidales; family Paludibacteraceae; genus Colicola. Next base: position 33,943 of record JAZNKZ010000005.1, on the reverse strand, counting down.
ATCGATTTGGGTAGTCTTGTCATCGCGGCTAGTCCAGAGATCTACGAGAGTATTGTAGGTGTCCATATCAATTGATGGGCCTACATAACTATCATTGATGTATCCACCATCGCCGAGTTTATTACCATTCAAATCTTCGTAGATGAAGTTACCATCTTTGCCAATCTGTCCATCCCAGAGGAATGATGGCAAGTTGCGGTAGTAGTCAGGACGAGGGTCTGGTGCGTTGTAGAAGGTGAGTGCTGAGTTGCTGTAGAATGAGTAGTGGTAACCAGCAGCCACTTTCAGGTGGTTCTCCTCGTTGATTTTCCAATCAAAACTAGCGATAGCAGTTGGGTCGTAGCTGTGTACGATACGTGAGTTGCGCACTTTGCCATCTTGGTAGCCCCAATATGGGTTGTAGCTATTGTGTCCCCAGCTGGTCTTATTGTATTGGTTGGTCAGATCGTATGTCTCCTGGGTGATACCAGCAGATTGACCACGGCGGGTAGGTGCACCAAAGGTGATGAGCGATAGGCGCATATCCTTGCTCCATTGTTTCTCTGCGGTGAGGAAGTAACCTACTGAGCTGTAGCTGATACCTTCGCCAATTTGACCTTTGACGTCGATGTATGGGGTATAGCGCCACGCTAATTGTGCGGCGAATGCCCAGCCGTTTTCCATCAGTCCGCTAGAGTAGGTAGCGCGTGCGGCACCCTTGTAGTTGCGGTTGGTACCAGCCAATCCCACTTTCCAACCTTGTGCATAGTTGGTAGCTGATTGCAGGTAGTTGGTTGCTTGTCCGATCGAACCGAAGGTGAAGTTGTTGGCCTCAATACCCTCTACTACTTCTTTGTAGCGAGTAGCGTCGTTCAGACCGCCCATGGCTGAGAAGTTGAATTGTCCGCGTTCAGCAGAGTTGAAGTTCAATCCCTCGATATAGCCCGACTCATAGGTCTGCTCATATCCGCGACCGCGGTAGCGAGCGTTGGACCATGCGTATGAGATGGTGCTGTTGAATACATCTTGGCTGGCACTCGTAGCTGATGACATAGATTGGCTTTTGCCCTCGTCGTCGTTGAGGTCCATCTCTGCGATGTTGAGTAAGATCTCCTCTTGCGCTTCGCGCACGAAGTCCACTTGCATGACTACATCTCCCAGATCGGTGAGTTGGTTTTCTTGTAGTTGCACTAGCAGGATGTCAGAGAGGTATCCTGTTGCCTCAATAATAACTTCCTCATCTATCGCCTCTAGATAGGTGAGAGAGAATTTTCCTTCTGCATTGGTGGTGGTAGTGTATCCCTGGTTGACTAGGGTAACTACTACACCTTCTATCGCTTGCTCGTCAGGATTGATGATTCGTCCTGTCAAGCGTGTCTGTGCGTTAGCACCTACAATCGCAGCGACTGCTAGGAGAATAGTGATAAATGTTTTTCTCATAATATTGTTGTTTTGTGTTGTTTTCTTTTCTTCGGTTGTGCTAGTCTCTCTAGATTTTCTAGTCTCTCTAGATCTCTCTAGTCTTTCTAGATTCTCTAGATCAATCTAGATTATCTAGATCTCTCGCCTCTCGCCTCTCGCCTATAGCTCGCTTGCGAGCGTCCTATAGGCGCTCCGCGCCGTCCTAAAACTCCGCCGTCTTAGGTGTACGTGGGAATGGGATCACGTCGCGGATGTTCTGCATACCGGTTACGAACAGCAGCAGTCGCTCGAAGCCCAGTCCAAAGCCAGCGTGAGGTGCTGCGCCAAAGCGGCGGGTATCCAAATACCACCACATATCCTTCATAGGAATTTCGCGGCGCTCAATCTCTGCGTTGAGTTTGTCGAGGCTCTCCTCGCGTACGCTACCGCCGATGATCTCACCAATTTGTGGGAACAATACGTCGGTACCTTGTACGGTCTTGTCGTCCTCGTTGATCTTCATATAGAAGGCCTTGATATCTTTTGGGTAGTCGGACATGATGACTGGCTTGCCAAAGTGCTCCTCTACCAGGTAACGCTCGTGCTCAGATGCCAAGTCTTCGCCCCACTCGCATGGGAATTCAAATTTCTTGCCGTTTTTCACAGCTTCTTGCAGGATTTCAATACCCTCGGTGTAGGTGAGGCGCACAAACTCGGTGTTTACTACTGATTCGAGGCGTGCAATCAAGCCCTTATCGACAAACTGGTTAAGGAATTGCAAATCGTCTTGACATTTCTCCAATGCCCAGCGCACGCAGTATTTGATGAAGTCCTCTTCTAGGTCCATTAGTTCGTCCTTTTGGATGAATGCTACCTCTGGCTCTATCATCCAGAACTCAGCCAAGTGGCGAGGGGTATTGCTATTCTCAGCGCGGAAGGTAGGACCAAAAGTATATATCTTACCCAGTGCCATAGCGGCTAGCTCGCCTTCCAATTGACCAGAAACGGTCAAACTGGTTTGCTTGCCGAAGAAGTCGTCGCTGTAGTCGATTTTGCCCTCATCATCTTTCTTTAGGTTGTAGAGGTTCTTGGTGGTCACTTGGAACATTTGTCCCGCACCCTCGCAGTCACTGGCTGTGATGATAGGGGTGTGGAAATAGAAGAATCCGTGCTCGTGGAAGTATTGGTGAATAGCCATGGCCATGTTGTGGCGAATGCGGAACACGGCGCCAAAGGTATTGGTGCGTGGGCGTAGGTGCGCGATGGTGCGCAGGTACTCCATGCTGAGTCCTTTCTTCTGCAATGGGTATTGCTCTGGGTCGGCTGTGCCATATACTTCTAGTTCGGTCAGCTGGATCTCTACGGCTTGTCCGCTACCTTGGCTGGCAACGAGATGACCGGTGGCAGAGATACATGAGCCGGTGGTGACTGGCTTGAGGTTCTCCTCTGGGAACTGCGCCAGGTCCACTACTATTTGTATGTTTTTGATTGTAGAGCCGTCGTTGAGGGCGATAAAACTAACGTTTTTGTTGCCACGACGGCTGCGAACCCATCCTCTTACGTTGATGAGTTGTCCTTCGCCTGCCAGCTGCAGGGCATTGATGATTTCTGTTCTTTTCATTATGATTTGTTGTTAATATTTCTCGTACTTTGTGGGCTATTATTGAAATAGCCCGCAAAGTTAATAAAAATATCGCACATACGCAAGCGCATGTGCGAAAAAATATTTTTTTTCTAGCTCATCTAGCCTCTCTAGACATTCTAGATTATCTAGATTTTCTAGATTGTCTAGTCTTTCTAGTCTCTCTTGGCTAGTTGTTCGCGGAGCGCGGCTATCTCTTGCTCCTTGGCGGCAAGAGTGCGCTTGAGTGATGCTATCTCGCTTTCCATGGCGTGCATGTATTCATCTTGGTGCTGGCGGTAGCCAGTGCGGGCGGCATGCATGCGCTCTTTGATGCCTCCTTCGGTGACGAATTGTGTTTCTAGTTTTTGTAGATAGCTAGTCATCATCTTGTCGGTGAGGTGGCAAAGGCTGAGTGCCATGTTGGCCATCTCTTCGTCGGAGAGTTGCTGTAGGAGGGGTTCGTATTCTTCGTAGGTATTGTGCTCTCTGCAAAATTGTAGCATCTTGTCGTAGCGAGGATTGCTGCTATTCCATAGGGGTAGGTTGCGCGTCTTGAGGTAGTCGGCATAGTCTTCTCGGAGTTCTTGTATGCTGCTTCTAGCCACATTGAGGAGTTTTAGCTCCATTTCGGTAGAGGTTTTACCGTCTTCAGAGCCCTCTACGATGTTTTGTTTTCCGCTGCGCGCAGCTTGCGTCATCTGATCAACGGTGCGGTCGCCAAATTTTGGAAGGAATCGGTCACAAAAGATATAGGTGATTTGATAGAGCGTATCCGCCTTTTGATAGAAATACAGATTTCTCCAATTCGCTGCTTTGCGCAATACGGTATTTTGGGTGGGATATGCTTTTGAGTCCATGGTTTTCTGGTTATTGTCTGGTTATTTTCTAGTCTTTCTAGATTCTCTAGATTCTCTAGATTATCTAGATCTCTCTAGTTTTTCTAAATTCGCTGCAAATTTACTACTTTTTTTCCACATGCGCAAGCGCGCAAGTAAAAAAGTAGTTTTTTCTAGATTTTCTAGGTCGTCTAGCTTCTCTAGACTCTCTAGTATCTCTAGCTTCTCTAGTAATCAATCAACAATCGTGCCCCTCTTGCGAAGGGCACGATTTTTTGTAGTTTACAGCGGATCATTCCGCGAGGGTGGGGGATTAATCTGCCCATCCTGATCCTTCACCTTCGATAATCATACTTACGCAGAGAATGCCATTAGGTTCCAACTGTGTGGAAACCGTAGTAGGTTGTTGATATTGTTTCTTTTCCATAAGTTCTTTGTTTTGTATTGTATAGTAGCGCTTTGCGCTGTATAGGGTTGTATAGGATAGTATAGGATTGTGGTGTAAAGGCGGGGAGAATGCGGCTTGCGCCGCAATTCTTGCCTCTAACCTTTAACCTCTAGCCTTTCGCCTTATAGTTTTTGTCCTTGTACATTATACTTCACGCCATCACGGATGATGATGAGTTGACCGTTCTCAATGAGTTTGAGAGTTTGTCCTTCTGGAGCAATGACATCCTCTGTACCAGTAGCAGTGTTTTCGCTCTCTGTACCCATGGTAATGCGGCGACGACCAGGCATTGGAGCAGGAGCTGATTCAAGGGCCTCTAGCTCACCACCATTGAAGTAAGCACGATTCTCAGCTACGCCACAACCAGTAGCTGCACACTTTACAATCTTATTGTTTTGCACTATGTACATGCCGTCCAATTGAGCATCTTGCAATACGGAGAATGTACCATAGAGTGAGTTATGATTGCCCGCAGCATCCGTTTGATCACCACAATAGAAGAGTACTTCAGCATTGTGTGCCAAGAAGATGTATGGCATACCTGCTTCAGGAGTAAGCACCTCATCAAAGATCACTTTATTGCCATCCTTACCTGCTACCTCATAGAGAGTTGCACCAAGACATTTAACGATATTACCTGGCAAGCAGATTGTTCCATAACGACCAGCAGAAGTTGAGCGACTATGCTCTGGAACTTTAGCGTAAAGGGCGATGTCTTGTTGACCAGAAGTGTAGCAAGAGAATATTGTGCTATTACTATTATAACGTATCCAATTGCGGTTTGATGAACCTTCTGCTTTAATAGTTGCTACATTATCTGCAATAGTAATAGTCCATTGACCATTTACATCTATCTCATCCTTTTCTTTTAATAGATTAGCACTGCTAGATGCTGCATATAGATATTTACCATTACCTGCTTGTAGGGCAAATGTACCATTGCCTGCGTCAATTAAAGTAAGAACTGTTGTACCTACTGCAGGATTTAATTTATCTCCAGAAATAGTGCTTTCTACAGCGGTACGGTTGTTACCATTATCGCTAGCTTTACTCATCGCATAGTATTTACCATCTACTTCCACACTTGCAATGATAATTTCCATACCTGCTTGGAGTTTTGAAGCATCAGTAACAAGTTCCCATTCGCCATCAATAGTCTCTATATACTCATTTACGGTGATTGTGCAAGTTGCAGTTGCAGGTTTGTAAGTAGCGTCACCAGCAAATGAAGCTGTAATAGTAGCAGTACCTGTAGCACTACCAAGTGCGATTACGCCTGCTGTTGTTACAGTGGCAACTTCATCGTTGCTTGATTCGTAAGTAATATCACTTACAGAGTTAGGCTTGTTTAATGTAGGAGCAGTAAATGCTTCGCCTTGTGTGAGTGTTACTGAAGTTGGATTCCAAGCGAGCCCTGCATCTTGACGAGAGTCAGGTTTAGAAATCGTGATATTACCTAAACCTACGTTACCATTTACCTTGTTTGTGTAAATGAATTTTACATAACGAGAAGTAGACAACAATGTATACTCTTCGTTTTGAGTTCCCTCAATTGTAGTATGTACTGCAACATCAGTATAAGTTTCTCCATCAGCAGACTCTTGTACTGAGAATGTACCTCCACTAAATGAGTTGTTTTTTATGTCATAAGACAACTGATCAGGTTCGCTATCGAAATGGATAACTAACCAGTCGCCAGTTGTATTCATTTTCAAGTAAGGAGCGGATTTATAATCATCAGCATCAATATCATGATGTGTCATACCTGCAGTACCTTCAATATCTGCTTGTTTGCCGTTAAATTCAAAAGGTAGTGTAGCAATCAACAGACTTAGATCTGTGATAGTAATAGTATAAGAAGCTTCGCCTGCTACATAATCCTCATCACCTGCGAATGAAGCAGTAATAGTTACAGTTCCAGCGGCTTTAATAGTCACTGCACCATCAACAGCTACGGTTGCCACATCCTCATCGTTACTACTATAAGTAACTGCTAAAGAATGTGGGTTGTTGAGTGTAGGAGCAGTAAACTCATCACCAAGATTTACATTGTACTCAGTAGTTGTATAAGAAAGTTCTGGGTCTGCTTTAGTAGTTTTAATGTGCTCTACCAAATAGTTATTGTAGTTGAATTCGTATGTGCCATCTGTATGTTTCTTCAAATCACCACAAACAATCACTTGATCACCTACAGAAAGGTCTGTTACAGCAGCAAAGTCTGCGCTTTCAAGTCCTTTACCGCTATATGCTTGCAATTGGTTGGTAGTAGTACCATCAGCAGAAATCCAATATGTAATTGATTTGTATGTGCTATTGTAACTATCTACTTGAGAAATAATACCAGAGATAAACACACCTTCTGCAGTTGTCAATTTATCTATAATATCAAACGCGTCTGCTACGGTGTATGCTGTTGCTTTGGTGTTAGGGATAGCCTTAACGGTAATGTTATATGTAGCAGTTTTTGTAGTTGCGCCCTCATTGTAAGAAACGGTAACCTCTACAGCTGCACCTGCAGTAGCAGTGCTACCTGTTACTGTTACTTTATCGGTTACATCTTCATCAGCAGCACCATCGAAATGAGCAATTACTTTCAAACCATCGTGGTTGAAGGTCTCAGTTTGCCAGAAAGTAGTTTGTGTAGCAGGGGTAGTAATTTCAATACCAGTCAGAGTTTTAGCCAACTCGAAAGTAGCAGAGATAGTTACATCATACTCTGGCATTGTGAACTTGCCATCGGTTACGGTTACTTTGGTAGATTCTTCACCAGTCTTGTAAACATCGTATGCAGCGAGTTTGTAGCCAGTAGCAGGAGTGTTGTTCAATGTGATTGTTGTTCCAGAAAGAACAGTTGCGCCACTTGCTACATCTGCGCTAACAGAACCATTGATGCAACTTGCGATTGTTACAGTATGAGAAGATGCTTTCTTGTAGAGGGCGATAGGTTGTTGACCTGACTTATAATAGCGGAAACGATACTGACCTGAAGCACTGTTATAACGAAGCACACAATTACCTGAAGCCGTAATTACCGCATTGCCTTCACTAATTTCAATTGTATTCGTTAGAACCTCTATCTTAGAATCAAGTCCATTGTCATAAGCAGTTCTACCAATATATTGACCACTTGCAGATTTGATGGTTTTCGCAGTTGCGTCAATAGTAAATGTAGCCGCATCAATATCGGTGTTACCAGCGATGGTACCATCTGTGATTGTAACAGCAATATTGTTGCTAACAGCATCCAAGGTTGCGAGTGAACCATCAAAAGCAACAGGTGCTGGAGTTGCGTTACTTGCATCTTCATAAACGATAAGATACTCACCATCAGTGATTCCTGCTGTAGAAGTTACTTTTACATAAACATTTTCAGTTGGAGTAGCAGGAGCTTTTTCAACTGTCATTGATAGAACAACATTTACACTTGATTTCAAATTAGCTCCACTAATAGTTACATTTCCGTCGAATGTACCTACTGTAGATGTATTAGGAGTTACAGTAATAGTGGTCTCTTCCAAAGTGCCATTAACTGGGACAGTTGTTGGATTAACTGTATAACCACTAGGAGCAGTAATAGTCAGTTCACCAGTTGTAAAATCAGAACCACTGATAGTAAATGTCTTTGCGTCAACCTCATTATTTTGTGTCACATTGCCGAAATCTAAAGAGGTTGGATTTGCGGTCAAAGAAGCGGCCGGTTCTGTGCTACCAGAGCCAGAAGAAGTTGTTAGCTTGTACAAATATACTGGGGATTGTCCTGAAGAGTAGCACGCAAAAAGACCGCCGTTAGTACTGTTATAGCGAAGGATATTTCTTTCATTTCTGCCAGTACTAGTTATTGTTGCTTCTTGGTCGCTAAATGCAATAGTAAAATAACTACAGCTTTCTGCTGTAGCAACTACTTTACAGTAATTGTTCTTTCCAGTAGCAGCAGATGTTAAGAAACCTTGTGTTCCTAAATAATTCGTTGTTTTAAAAGTCCATGCGCCAGTTTCTCCACCTAATTCTAAAATCAACACATCCTCAGTAATCGTTACTTTATTATCGGTTATAGTAATAGCACTCGTAACCTTACGATTATTTGTATTTGTGGCTGTAGACATAAAAATTGAAGATGTAGATGCAGAATTACCTACTATGTACTTTGCACCAGCTTCTAGATCTGAAATGGATGTAACTAATTCATAAGTTTCTCCCCACGCATTTCCAACGCCGAGGGCGAGCATCGCGAATAACGCGAAAAATAGTTTGATTTTTTTCATATCATTATAATTTTGAGTTAATATATGCTATAGTATTGTGTAGTATTGGGTAGCTTGGTGTAGCATTGTGTAGTATAGTATTTATTCGTGCGTCGGCACGATAATGTAATATAGTTAGCGTTCCTACGAACGCGAGTGATCTTTGAAATGTTGACAAAATTTGGATTATAACAAAAGAAATAGAGCCACATAGCCCTATTTCATTTGGATTGTATGTAAAGAAATTCGATGGTTATAAACAATACTCCAATCGTTTAGCAAAACGCTGCTGTTCGGAAGGAGAGATATGACAAAGCGTTGCCACTTTGCGCCAATCACGAACGGCATCCTTCACCTCATTGATGATTTGCGCCGCAACTTCGTCTGACAACAAGTAGTGAGCAGATGAGGATGATGAGTGAGCCACGCAGCATCGTATGAGAAATGATATGTAGCATTGCCTCGCAGTTGTTCGTAGGTAAGTTTGCCAACCAATTCTAATTGGGCGTTGTGGTCAAGATATACTTCAATCTCTTGCATAGTCTATTATTTTGATGATGCACGTTGGCGTTTTTTGAGTGACAGGTCTTGCAACTCACGACCGATGGTGTCCTGTTGCGCAATGAGTAGGATGTCTTCATCTAAGTTCAATGCAAATAGAATACGCAGATACGTGCCAATCGCTACAGATGGAGTACCTTTTTCTACACGCATTACCGTCAGTTCCGAACAACCTGCACGGTCGGCAATTTGCGCAATGGTAATATCACGGCGCAAACGAGCCAAACGTATTTGTTCGCCTACAATAGCTAAGTTTTTCTGGGCTCTCCGTGGCAGAAGAGTGCTTTGGGTAGACTTGCTCATAATTACAGTTTATATATCATATAATAACATAAACAACGCGTAAACTATATTATATGATAGTTAATTCGGCTGCATTGAGCGAACGTAGCTTCGGGGGAATGCCCGTAGGGCAGGCGGCGTCCGAAGGTACAATCGTTTCGCTCAATGCGAGGGCGTAGCCCGCATCGTGCGAGCGTTCTGGAACATAGGCTGCATTTTGCGACTGTACTTTCGAGGTGGGCGAGTATAGCGAGGTCGGTGCCCTCGAAGATACTGCTTTTTTTTGATGCTTTTTTTTGAATTGTGCAAGAAAGTGCGCCTAAAAAGTGTGAAGTTTCACAAAAAGTCCGCCTAAAAAGTGTAAAATCCAAATATGTCAATACGTCAAAGAACAAGTTTTGTTCGGCGTGCCGAACGTTGTGTGTCGCAGTGCGACGTTGATATGTTATTTGCACTTGATGTGCGTTGTTTTGAGTTATCAAGGTTCAGAGCGAAGCGATAAGGCTCCCCGCCTTTACACTTTACACTCTACACTCTACACCATACACTAAAATGTAGCGTTCCTACGAACGCAAAAGCGATCTTTGAAATGTTGAAAATGACTGATAAATATGCATTTTTATGCAGTTTGTTGTGCATGCAAAACACTTTTTAGTAATAAATGTTTTACGTGCAAAACATTTTTTGCTCAAAATTGTTGTGTATATAAAACATTTTTTGTAATTTTGCAGCAGTTTTTGAAATAAACATGTCACAAACATTCTAAAAATTACATACTATGGATACATTATTTGAGTACAATCAGAAGTTACTTAATGCCACTTCTACCACATTCGTGCGTTCTATTATGAATGATATTCCGTGGGAGGAATCGCGTTTAACAGCCATTCGTGGTGCTCGAGGTGTGGGAAAAACCACTTTAATGCTTCAATATCAAAAGTTACACTATGGCGATGTGAGTAATCGCAAATCGCTCTATGTACGGTTGGACAACCTCTATTTTACACAGCACTCATTAGTTGAAGTAGCCGAACAATTTGAGCGACAAGGTGGCGAATTGTTACTTGTTGATGAAGTTCACAACGCACCTTATTGGGCAAAAGAGATTAAAGAAATATATGATGTATATCCATCTCTACATGTCGTTTTTACAGGTTCCTCGTTGCTTCACATCCTAAATGCGCAAGCGGACTTGTCGCGTCGCTGCATGAGTTATGATATGCAAGGGCTCTCTTTTCGCGAGTACATGCTACTGTATCACAACATAGAGTTGCCGAAAGTCTCTTTGGATGATATTCTACATAATAGCATGCCCATCGTTAATGAAGTGATGAGCAAATGTCGTCCATTAGAGTTCTTCCCAGATTATATCAAACAAGGATACTATCCTTTTGGAACAGAAGGATTCGCCTTGTATCACCAACGAGTGGAGAACATCGTGGATATGCTGTTGAATATCGAATTGCCACAACTACGTAGTGTAGATATAGGTAATATCCGAAAAATCAAAGCACTATTGGCAATTATCTCGACAGAAGTGCCCATGTTAGTAGATATTACCAAGTTGGCAACGCTCACGGGAATTGCTCGCACTACGATATTGGCTTATCTCCAATACTTGCACGAAGCAAAACTCATTCGTTTGCTTTACTCCGATGATTTGAGTGTCAAAAAGATGCAGAAGCCTGATAAGATTCTCATGGAGAACACCAATTTATTGCAAGCCTTGTCGCTCCAAGTGCCTAATATCGGTACTATGCGCGAGACGTTCTTTTGTAATCAATTAGGTTATACGCATCAAGTTGAATATAACAAACGAGGAGATTATCTCATTGACCACAAATATGTTTTTGAGATTGGTGGGAAAGCCAAAGATGGAAAACAAGTAGCAAACATGGAGAATGCTTATATTGCTTCGGATGAATGTGACTATCCTATCGGCAACAAATTGCCATTGTGGTTGTTTGGATTAATGTATTAACATCGTAACATCGCACGCTATCAGTCTGACACGGAGCAAAAACTCTGTGTCAGATTTTTATATGCTTATAGCGTAAATCAGTCATTTCAATACGTCAAAGAACCCTGTATATTGTTTTCTTCGGTATCCCTTTGGTAAGGGGTCGGAAGAAGCAATCAAACGAGCGAATGAATGATATGATGAACATACTAACTTTAAAATATAAAGCTTTATGAAACATTTAAAACTATTTTTCGCGTTATTCGCGATGCTCGCCCTCGGCGTAACAAATGCGTGGGGTGCGGAGGTGACTGAAACCATTAAGATGATAGGTTTTGCAGGAAGTACAGCAACCTCTTATGTTAATCAAACAAAGACGGGTGCTTCTGACAAAGGAACAGCCATGGTTGCTTACGCATTTAATCCCAAAACAGGTCAAGTGCGTGGTAATAAAACAACTGTTGCTGGAGCCTCAATCACGAGTGATGATGCCAACAAAAACTGGTCATTGTACAACTCGCAAGCAATGGGAGGTGCGATAAAGTCTATCACAATCACTCAAACAGCAACTGGCAGTAACAAATTCCAAAATGAAATGTATGTTTCTTTAGGAACAACCACTCAGGGGGCAGTTACTGCGATTACAAATGCTCAAAAGCATACATCGCTTGATGCAAACACAATAACATTTGATATTGATCCGTCTAAAGGGTACACATACTTTAAACTTTTATCTACTAAAAAATTTGGTACTGGAACCCTTGCTGGTGTTGAAGTAAAAGTGACCTATGAAACCGCAGGCGGTGATAGCGGTAGCACAGAAACGGCCAATTGTTTGATACCAAAAAACACGGTTTTGGGGTAGGGAATCATCGGGGTATCTACAGGGTAACTACAGGGTAACTACAGGGTGACTGTAGGCTACGGGTTCTTGACGGGTTCATAACGGGTAGATAAGCGCACATCTATGGCATGATGGCGTATTTTTGTTTCCAATATACTCTTCGTCCTCTAAACTGCGACACAGTCGCCGATTGTGCAAGGTTAAAATTTCATCATATCATTATTTCAAAGAACACTTTTTTTGAGACCGCTTCGTTGGTCGCATCTAATTGGCCGGTTTTATTTTCATCTATATTGGTAGGTAGTCACATCGGTGAGTTTGCTCGTGATGATGCCTACAAACACAATAGAGCCGTTATAAAAACGACCAAAAACATGTCTAACCAAATGATACAGAAATAGATACGCCAAAAGATAGAGAATCAAAGTGGAGTGTCTTAACCGTTTTCATTTGATTTCGTGTACAAAGGTACAACAAAAAATGCACATATGCAAGCAAAGCGAGAAAATATTATAAGAAAAAAATAGATTTATCTATTTGTAATAAAAAAAACGCAGAAAGAACAACTTTCTGCGATTTTAGTTATGAGTTATGAGTTATGAGTGTCCCGTTGTCCCGTTGTCTCATCTCAATTTATAAATTTCACGCGCGCATACGCGCATATATGACTTTTAAAAGTCAGGCGGGACGGCGGGACGGTGGGACAGTCCCGGATTCCGGAGTCGGGAGTCCGGTGGGTTATTTTCGGGAATCGGGAGTCGGGAGTCCGGTTTTCTTTCTCAGGTAGATGGCGTAGCCAATCGCCAATAGCAGCAAACATGGCACCGCATCGGTGAGGGGGTCATCGAACGGGTCCGTAGGGGGCTGACTCGGGGATACTCGACGTGGGCCTCGTGGCGAAGACGCTGGTGCGTTGCCGTCGGCAGTAGTCACGCCCGTGGCTGCAGCATTGGGTAGGGTAGTACCTGAGAAGGGCATCGACGATGTAGATTCGAACTCCATCGATGGTGCAGACACTTTGTTCACCGCTGACCCAAACACCCCACTAGAGGTGCTTGGACTAGCGTATGGATTGGACTGATGCGTGGTAGCCATCAATACAGTTGAACAACTTACAAAGAATAGAAGCAATACGATATGTTTTACTGTTTTCATTGTTTCGATCATTTATTGGTTTTACAACTGTTTGATTATTCTACCACCACCTTAATGGTTCGTACTTGTGCTACATCTTTGACAGTGATAAAGTAAACTCCATCTTGTGGTACGGTGTAGCGATGTTGGTAATTGGTGGTTGGCTCAGCATAGAGCAATTTGCCTACAGCATCGTATAACCAGAGGTGCAAACCGCTATTCAAACCGTTGACAATCACCTCATTGTCTTGGCTGGTTGCCCACACTTGACCAGGGCGTATGTCATCAATATCGGTAGCAATTTTCGGTTTCATCTTCACCGATAGCGAGAACCGTCCTGCACCGTCTGTTTTGCTGGTAGAGAAGGTGTAGTTGTCGAGCATAAGGTTAGTATGGGTATTGCTAGTAGCATCGTGTAACCAAACTTCTTCCACACGGCTCAGTTCGCTGCGTTGGTAAAGCGAGAAGGTATATTCGCCTGCCTGTGCGGCATACATGCCTAATGCCACTGGTTGCGCTGCTAACTCTTCGTTGAGGGCGTTGAAGGCGCGTGACTCGTTGTCTGCGCCTAGGGTGTAGAGCACTGGCTTGGTGTAGTAGGTGTAGTAATCGCCAAACCACTTGAAGAAGTCAGCATTCATCTCGTATTCGTTGGTGAAGCGGTTTGCGATAAGGAGAGTGGTCTTGTCGCTCTCGCCCTTGGCGTTAGTGAGCGATACAGCCACGATAGCTGGTTCCTCTAAGTCGTCCACCTCGCTTGGTGCACGGCGGATAAGGGAAGAACGACCGCGCTTGTCAGCTTTGAAGTCAGCATTTAGAGCCTCTCCGTCTTCGTGATTTTTAGGATCACCTACTTGTACGAAGTATGCGGTGAATGGCATCATATCTACATCGGCAGCCAACTCTTGCTTGTATTCTGACATACCTCCATCTTGAGGAATCACTAGGTATGGTGCACTTCCGGTATCGTCGTATAACCATTCACCCGTGACAGGATCGGTTGTAGTGTATTTAATCAATGGCAAACCACCTAAACTATAACTACTAGCGGTGTTATAGTAATCTAGGTATGGGTTACCTACAAGGTTCCAACCTTTGTTGTTAGGACCAATTTCCTTAGTAATACCCCATGCGTTTACAGCCACAGTCTTGTTTTCTTGTTCTTTAGTCAACACCCCTTGTGCCATTGGGAAGCGAAGTTCGTATTTCACTTTGGATTTAGTAGGGTGACCTGTGATACCTACGATATATCCTTTGCCTGCTTCGAGTGTAGTACCCTCATACACTTTCCAGTGATTATCATGTGGGTTGGTAGAAGCCGCACGACTTTCGCCATCGTACCACATCAGGAACCAATCTACATTGTATTTCGCAGGTGTACCGTCTGCCCAAGTGACATCCGCTATATTGCAGTTGTATGGCAAAGTGAACCAGTGCCAGTTCTCAGAATTGACACGTACATCCACATAGATCGGATTGGCAGCTGAAGAAGTGATGAGCAATGGTGTTTGTACACTTGCCATTGACACCTCATCTTCTACGCGACGCAATGAGAGACTATTAACACTATAATCATTACCCTCAGCAGGAACTACTAATTTACCACCTGGATATATGTAAATATCTCGCACTTGGTTCACATCATTTTCAGTATCCATTGCAGCTTTAGTAAGGGTGGCATCTTTTAGAATGACCACATCACATGTAGAGCAACGCGTTTTACTAGCGTCTAAATCATCTGCAATTATATTGCTGAATAATTCATCGGTAGTAGTGTTCTTACTGGCTACTATGATAGGCACTTGCGCCACTTGCTGAGTGAGTAGTTCATCAGTCTCTGGGTCGCGAAGTTCAACACTCACGTTCAAACAAGAGTAATTTGATAGCGGATCAATAGTAATTTTATAGAGATTCTCATCTTCATTATAAACAAACTTATCCAATGTTTTTGAATCTCCAATTTGTTGATATTCGCGATAATACTTGCTATAATCAAATCCGCCGACATAGCCTAAACCGTCGCATGTAGCTTCTCTGATTTCTTTATCCGAACTCTTTCCACCACCAATGCGGAATCCACTCCATTCGGAGCAAAGGGTAGTAAATGATGAAGACAAGTCGCCACAAGTGGCTCCAGCAGCAGCTTTGTTGGTTGCTACGGCATCTGCACCAGAAGTAACGGTGTTCTTACGAATCAGCAAACAACGGTTGGTAGAGATAGCGTAATCATTTTCCTCCTCATCAGTCTTGATATTATCGCCATTGTAGCAGAAGAAAGATGATTGGTCGTTGACAGATATAGCTCCTTCTCCTTCATCTACATATAATTGTACATCCGCGTCCTCACATTCAGAGCCGTTGGTTGATTTGCCAATTTTGGTTAACTCGCCACTTGGGAAAGTAGAACCAATCACGTCAATAAGCACATCATCCTTGTATAATCCAATACTACCACGTCCAGAGAAAGCAAGTACACTCTTTTGTGTTAAGATATTCCAGTTCTCATATCCTTCTTGCTGCTCTGCGCACTCTTCCGCTGAGTAATCTACATCGTAATAAACCAAGATAATTTCCTCATTAGGTGCCACCTGACCTGTGGTCTGTCCGAATTGAGACAAATCTAATGCTCCGTTTTCTGAT
This sequence comes from Paludibacteraceae bacterium, assembly GCA_045578815.1. Classification (GTDB taxonomy): domain Bacteria; phylum Bacteroidota; class Bacteroidia; order Bacteroidales; family Paludibacteraceae; genus Colicola. The sequence goes on along the minus strand of JAZNKZ010000005.1, from coordinate 17,993 downwards.
TTAATTTCATATCCGCTCAAATCTATTGGAGCACCTGTACCATTATAAATAGCCAATAACTTATTTTCTCCGTGTGCTTCAAAGTATTTGGAGAAGAATAATTCGGTGGCTACTGCTCCGCTGCCAGTATTATATTCTACCTCACCATTGATTACCACGCTTGGATTGACTGCGTCATCCTTATCCACTTGTATGATCATACCATCGGTCATCCATTCTACGATATCAATATCAGGACCAGTAGTAGTGAATGCGCCATCAACTTTGCAGTTATCAGCATCAGTAGGAGTGAGTGTAAAGGTATAAGCTGTTAATTCTTCTAATTCAGTGACTACCACTGGTGAAACGGCACCCGAGATAGTTTTTACGGGTGTACCTTCTTTCAAAACTTGCAGATCACATGTTGCTGCATTCTCCCATGAGATGGTTACGCTCACACGCGCAGGCGAAACTTGTATATTAGTAGGAGTAGAGGTACACTCCACTGGCAGTAGGTAGAACACTTCTGCCCCCGATTTGTACATACCGAAGTTGGCTCCATACATGCGTAAGATACGTCCTTCTTCGGTGACGATAGAACATGAGATGCGATATGTATCTCCGTCTTCGGTATAGAGATTCCACTCGTAGTCTGCAGTTTTGGCATTATCAAGTTGTGCATAGTTGCGTATATCGGTGCCACTGACTGCATTCGTCGCCCATAAGCAGGCATTGTTGTTACCCACTAATCGAAGGGCTGTACCATTTTCGTCAAAACGTTTACTATGCACCGCTTGCGCAGTATATAGATGCGTTTTAGGAGCAGAGGTCACGGACCCAGCATTGAGTGTCACACTATAGCCGGGATATGTACCAGCTGATGGCATATTGGCTGGTAGGGCGAAATATTCGGATGCTTTATCTACTACTATAGCAAACTCATCTGGTAGTGAACGTCCATTGAGGGTAAAGGTGGTAGTAGAAATGGTTTCTTCGCCAACCTTAGCGGTGAGAGTGATGGTAGCATCCTCTTTGATGTTAGAGGCATTTGGTGTGTAAGTCACTACTAGATTGTGTTCACCATTGCCAGTGTTTTCTAATGTGGTTACTACGAAATTTGAGTTGGCAGTTGTACCTGTGATAGTTGCATTGTTTGTGAACGATTTGATTGCGATAGGCACATTTACTTTCACGCTCTGACCATTCGCTGATGTTACCCACATACCGTCTTTAGCAACGATAGTAGGACCGCAACTTGGCGAAGTAGTGTAGTTGTAGCTACCACTGGTAGTGACTTTCACCTCGTCCAAGAAGAAACGGCTATTAGAAGTATTTTTACCCTCGAAAGTGATACGTGTGGATGGCGTACCGCCAGTGATAGTGACTTCATAACTTTGCCAAGCACCTTTGGTTAATGTAACACTGGTTTTGCTAAGACTTCCACCACCTTCTTTGATAGATAGAACTAAGGTTGTGCTTTCGCTAGAACCATTCCAAGCTGCCGCTTTGAATGAGAGTGTGGCGTTGCCGCCAAGTTGAGACAGTGCAGGAGTGGTAACAGAACCTTTTTTCGACCCAGTGCCCAACTTAATACATTGCTTCGCGCCAGAAACATTTTCACCGTCCCAGCCATCATTATCTACATATGCCTCACTTGTTGCGATATCACCGCTCCACTTATCATCATTTCCGCCGGTTCCATCTGTATCATCAAATGACTCATAAAAGATTGTTTCTCCAGCGCCTTCGGTAGTAGCCTTTTTCCATACTGCATAGTATGTTTCATCGTTTGTGATGGTAGGATTAGAGATGAGTTCTGGTTTGGTGGCTTCTTCTATTGTTTTTTCATGCGCGCTCCAACCATCGAATATATATCCATCACATGCGTAGTTGGCTGCAGATGGGTCTGCGGGCAGTTCTAGGGTTTCACCGCTCAAGTATTTGTATTCTTGTACAACATATACCTGACCGCTTGCCATAAAGGTAACGGTATAGAGTTGTGCCCAATGAGCATAATAGGTTACATCCGCTGTAGGTTTGTTGGTCTCTCCCACTTCTGTAACTTGTGTTCCATCAGTAGCGGTAGTGAACCAACCTGTGAATTTATATCCTGTGCGGATAGGTTCTGCTGGCATTGCAATCTCTTCGCCATCATAGATATAGGTGCTAGTAGCTGCTTCTGGGCAGTCGGTATAGTTCTGATCCCATGTGATAGTAATGGTTTTGGCATTCCATTTGGCGTAGAACGTTGTGCTCTCGTTTACGGTTACCGTTGCACCAGCAGCATATGTGTTTACTCCATCTGTCCAACCTGCGAATTCGTATCCCGTTTTGATTGGCGTTTGATTACATAGAGTAAATTCTTCTCCCTTGATTACAACCTGCTTCAAGCAAGTTGCTTCAGTACCACCATTGAGGTCGTAGGTGATAGTTGCCTTGTTTGCGTCGCAAAGGGTGGTGTAAGCGGAGTAGGAGGTACCGCCATTTAGTTTATAGAATTTGATATGGTAATAATATTGATTGCTATTAAGACCATGATTCTTTGCATACGATGCAAAACGTGGTGAACTTTGATTCCACATAATTTTGCGTGAATTGTACGCAACATTAGTAACAATAGCACGGTCGTTATTTTCTGTTACAGTCCAAGAACTGTTTGTATTCTTTGTCGTACTACAACTTAGATAATTATCATTACCTCCAAGATTTAAATAGTAATTGCCATTTTTAAATGCAAAAGTACCATCGCTAGCACCTTCTTCTACCGTCCACACCAAGGTAGCAGATGGAGTAGTGCTATATGCAGCATATGTTCCGTAGTTGTTGTTATTAGTAATCTCTCTGTCATCTCTAAATCCTGTCAATTCGGTTTTTTCATCGTCAATTTGAATAATAACAACTTGGTCACCGATAGCTACTGTTGTTGTTTCACCAGCACTTCCGCCATCACCTTCTGCTGTTGCAAAGACAGCGTGGAAAGTTTTATCTCCATCGATCGCTGGTGCGCTAGCAGCATCGGTAAATAATGTTGTAGGTTTGATATCTGTTTCTTCAGAGATTTCACTATCGGTCCATCCTACAAACCCTTTTTCTGAGCAACCAGATGGTGCTTCAGGAGCAGTAGGAAGGTTTGTTATTGTATTGCCATCTTCAACACTTATTGTTGGAGTGCCTTCGATGTATTCTTCGCCATTAACTTTCCATGTGATAGTGTAGGTAGGAATAGTGGCAAAGGTAACAGTAAATGTTCCATTTCCATTATCTCCTTGATTGAATTGATATACCCATTCTGTGTTTTCACCATTTACCGTTGGTCCAGAAACTTGGGTAGGAGTTCCATTGCCAGAATAACTGATATCAGTAACAGAATAACCAGAATTAGGTGTTGCTGTGATAGTTACTTGACGTATAGCATCTGTACAATCACAAGTTTCTAAACTAGTTTTAGAGAGTGAATATGTACCTCCAGATTGTGTACCAACGGAAAGTGTCATAGTGTTAGAACATTCCCAATGTGGAGTAAGTGTTACGTTATCTTTTTTTGTCCATTTACCATCCGTAATATAATCTTGTACATTTGTCGCTGCAAATGTGCCATCTGCATTTAGGACTTTTACGCCACCACTTGGTGCGCTCCAATATCCAGAGCAAGTGAATCCGTCACGTGTAGCAGGTATGAAGTTTGTCAACTCGGTAGCATTTAGTTCAACAGTTGCAGATCCGTCTGTTACACATGATAAACCAGAGTGTAATGTCAAAGAATAGCTCGGTTCTGTGCTACCTTCTTCGTAGGTGACGGTAATTTTACGAAGAGAAAAAGCACAAGTAGTAGGAGAAATGCTGATTGTCAGCAATCCTCCACTACCTTCATTGGTATTTATCGTTTTAATGCACTCAGAAATAGTATTCCAATTACTTGCATAACTTTTGTTTATAGTGGCACTACCAATCGTGACAATATTTTCATTACTTCCTTGAGTAACTGTGATATTAATATTCTTCGCTGCATTACCACAACCTATTATCTCAACTGATTTGACGTTGTAGTTGGAAAAATAACTTGTTGAGAGCGCAATATTGGAATAATAGTGATTTTGTCCTGAACCAAATTTCATGGATTTAACGCTATAATCGTTTCCAAGGGTAATTGAAGGCGAACCTTTACCTGTAGTAGTCGTTACATTCCATGTGAGATCATTGACTATAAACTTTTGGTCGCTAATTGATGGTAAAGATGTAAATTCATGAGTCCATGTCTCTCCCCACACTTCAGTACTTACGCAGATAGTCACTAAAATTACCAGCAAGAAACGCAATCTTGCAACACTAGAAGAAAGTAGATTTGTCATCATATCTTTATGATTTTGGGCGGTTGTACCGCGTTAATATTAGCATACCAATTGCCCTTGCGGGCGTTGGTGTTAAAACTTGTTAAATGTAGTTACTTACTACAACACTATAAATCGTTAACCCTTGCGCTACCCTTGCCGAAGGTGTTCGGTGGGAGTAAGGTGTTAAACAAATGTTAAAATATATATTTTTCTTTTGCTATCATCGGGGTATCTTCGGGATATCTTCAGGATAAAAGCCCGAGATGCAAAAGTAAATTATTCAAGGTTCAGAGGGAAGCGATAAGGTTCCTGCCTTTAACCTTTCGCCTCTAACCTAAAACTCGTTCTTTGACGTATTGACATATTTGGATTTTACACTTTTGGGGCGGAATTTTCGCCAAACTCGGTAAAAATTTACCGCCAAACTCGGTAAAAACTTCCGTGAATGTTTGTGTTTTTTTGAATAGATACAAATATTTTATAAAAAAATACACAACTCATATTATTGATTTTCAATAATATATGATTAACACAATCTTGTGTGACACAATTTTGTGTGACACAAACTTGTGTTACCATCCAAATGAAATAGGGTCAAACGACTCTATTTCTGTTTTTTATCCAAATTATGTCAACATTTCAAAGATCACTTTCGCGTTCATAGAACGCATATAATATACTTTTATCGTGCCGAGGCACGCATAACAATACTACACAATACTACACCAAGCTACACAATACTACACAGATAATATTAACGCGCTTAGCGCAAAAATCATAAAGATATGATGAAACAATCTACTTTTTCTGCCCAAGTGGCAAACAATCTTTTAACGGTATTGCAAGGGTATACTAAGGGTATACGATTTGTCGCTGTTCTAACTATGCTCCTTATCGTCGGAATTGGACAGGCGTGGGCGGAAGGAACAGAAACTTTTGAAAATTTAACAAGCGTGAGTAGTTATGGTTCTCGTAGTTGGACTGGTGTTAATGAACAAACATGGAGTGCAACTTTGGCAAGAACCGATCAAAAGATAAGTGGAAATAGGGGCTTAACATTTAGCAATGCTAATTCATCAAAAACCATTACAATGAAGTTAACCGATGCACAGAAAGCAGCGGGTATAGGAACATTCACTTTTAAATATAAGCATCCTTATAGTGATTCTGGCAAGACTAACACATTCTCTATTAGCGTGAACGGGAGTAACTATTCTTCTGGGACATTGAACTATACATCATCAACTGCAACGAAAACGATAACCATAAATGCTGTTCCTGATTCAACTTCAATTACGATTACAATTACAGGAACGGCTCGTTTGTGTGTTGATGATTTTAGTTGGACATCTTATGTCTCTGCTGACCCACACACCGTCACCCTCAATGCAGGTCCTGGTAGTTGCGAAGAATCCGTAACAGAAGCATCTGCTGGTGCAGGTGTTACATTGCCTACGCCTACATTGGATTGTGGTGATTGGGAGTTCGCTGGTTGGAAAACAACTTCTGCAGTTACTACAGAAACAACGACAGAGCCAACCCTTATCCCTGCTGGTGCATACTCACCAACATCCGACATCACCCTCTACGCTGTTTACACAAAGAGTGAAGGTGGAGGTGGAACAGAATATGTATTGACAGATATAGGGGAAATTTCTTCGGGAGACATCTTCGTATTTGCAGATGCAAGTAATTACGCTTTAACTAACAATAATGGAACGTCTTCTGCTGTTGGTGTAAAACAGATAACTGTTTCTAATAGCAAAATTACTTCTACAGTAGATGCTACGATTGAGTGGCAATTAACGGGTAACAATACAAATGGATACACCTTTTACCCAGGAACAGGAACAACCACCTGGCTGTATTGCAATACTACCGCGAGTTCTAGCGACAATAATAATATGCGAGTAGGAACAGGTGATCGAAAATTATTTGTTGTAAATAACAACGGGTACTTGGTTACTAAGGATACTTATACAGACCGTTATTTATCTCGTTACAACACACAAGATTTTCGAGGATATACAAATACCAATACAAATCCAGTAAAACCTAAGTTATATAAAAAGACTGCAGGTTCTACTACCTATTACCATTCTACTCCTGATTGCGGTAGCACAAAACCGAGCCTTTGTTTGATACAAAAAGAGGTTGCTTACTAACGGTAAAGTAGCGAGTGGTAACGGAGTGGTATCGAGGGGAGCAGTCAGCTAGTGACAAAAACACCAAAAATTAGATTTTTCATCATATCAATACGTCAAAGATCCCCTCGCTTCTAGCGAGCCTCTACGCGTATGTGCATGTATGCGCCTACGCGAGCGAACATACACAAATGACCGACATTAGTCGGTTGATTATGTGCATAACCAAATGAAACAGAAAGAGATACGCCGAAAAAGATAAAATCAAAGTGGAGTGTCTTAACCGTTTTCATTTGATTTCGTGTACAAAGGTACAACAAAAAATGCACATATGCAAGAGCAGAGTGCATTTTTTATTGAAAAAAGATTAATTTTCTATCCGGAGCGATTTTAGTGATGAGTTATGAGTGATAAGTGATGAGTGGACGCTGCGCTACAGGGTAGTGCTATTAGAATGGAGCAGGGGGATCGTCGAAGCGGTTGTCGAGCGAAGCACCATTGGCATCATCATACGGCATGGAGTTCATGCGACTGGTGCGCGTTTGGGTGTTAACCTGCACATTCTCATACAAATTATCATCATATGCCGCATCCTCGTTTTGGAAACGAGTATATTTGCCAATAAAGCGCAACCAGATCTCATCCGTGGCACCATTACGGTGCTTAGCCACAATAATTTGACCCAAACCACGGAGGTCTTTTCCATTGCCATCATCATAGAGCTTATAGTACTCAGGACGGTGGATGAAACATACCATATCCGCATCCTGCTCAATAGCTCCAGACTCACGAAGGTCGGATAGCAATGGCTTTTTGCCATCCACATTGCTATTGCTGGAATCGCGCTTCTCCACCGCACGGCTAAGCTGGCTCAATGCGATGATAGGTATATCCAATTCCTTGGCCAGTCCCTTCAAACTGCGCGAGATAATACTCACCTCCTGCTCGCGGCTACCGAAGCTACTGCCATTGGCATTCATGAGCTGTAGGTAGTCGATGATGATGAGCTCTATCTTCTTGTCCTTGACCAACTTACGTGCCTTGCTCTGCAACTCGAAAACGCTCAATCCAGGGGTGTCGTCCACAAAAATAGGCGCATTCTGAAGCACGTTGATACGGTTCTCCAGACGGTCCCACTCAGCAGGTGTGAGGCGACCATTACGGATCTTGCTACCCTCGATCTCGCAGACATTCATAATCAGACGATTGATGAGCTGCACATTGCTCATCTCCAAGGAGAAAATAGCCACTGGTATATTGAAATCCACCGCGATATTCTTAGCCATCGACAACACAAAAGCCGTCTTACCCATAGCAGGACGCGCTGCGATAATCACTAGGTCGGACTTCTGCCAGCCCGAAGTGATCCTGTCCAACGCTGTGAAACCACTAGGAATACCAGAGATATTGCCATCGTTCTTAGCGGCCTTATGCATACGCTCAAAAGCCTCGGTGATGACAGGGTAGATATGTGTGACGTCACGCTTTTGCGAGCGTTGAGAAATCTCAAAAATCTTAGCAGTAGCCTCCTCCACGAGGTCGTTCACATCCTGCGTCTCGTCGTAGCCCTTCTCCTCGATTTGGCATGCCATAGTGATAAGGTCGCGGGCAGTGGCTTTCTGTGCGACAATCTTGGCATGGTACTGTAGGTGAGCCGCCGATGCCACGCGGCGAGTGAGATCGCTGAGATAGATGATACCACCTGCCTGCTCCAGCTTGCCCATGAGCTTGAGCTCTTCAGCCACAGAGAGCACATCAATAGGTGCGTCTTTGGCTGATAATGAGCGGATTGCCTCGAAGATATAGCGATGCTTATCCGCATAGAAAGACTCGGGATGCAAGAGGTCGGCGACACTATTGAAAGCGTCCTTCTCAATCATCATGGCAGCAATCACCGACTCCTCGAGTTCGAGGGCCTGTGGCGGGAGCTTGCCTATTTCGTTGGCACCCACCTTGATGATAGTGGGTTGAGAGGATTTGCGTTTGTTGGTTGGCATGGGGGAGTTTTTTTTATTTTTTTCTAGATTGTCTAGATATTCTAGATATTCTAGATATTCTAGATTTTTCTAGATATTCTAGATTTACTCTTTACTCAGGTTGCGGAAGTGGCGGAGGAGTTCGTAGGCGGCGGTGAAACTGCTGAGCTCGTTGTTCAATACTCGCTGTTCGGTACGAGCAATGATGCCCTCCATCTGCTCCGACTTGTAGAACCCGTCTAGCAAGTTCTGATTGATGGTCTCATACATCCAATACTTGGCCTGCTGGGTGCGTAGGTGCTCCAGATAACCGCTCTCGCGCGCGAACCTTATATATTGTTCTACCATATCCCAGACATCTAAGATGCCATTGCCCTCAATCGCCGAACAGGTTACTGCATAGGGTTTCCAGCCCGATTCGGTAGGTGGGAAAAGCGCAAGGGCGTTCTTGAAACTCACGCGAGCAGCCTCAGCACGCTCGATGTTTTGGCCGTCGCACTTGTTGATAGCTATCCCATCCGCCATCTCCATGATACCACGTTTGATGCCCTGGAGTTCGTCGCCTGTACCCGTGACCTGCAATAGCAAGAAGAAGTCCACCATGCTATGCGCAGCCGTCTCGGACTGACCCACACCAACCGTCTCGACGATGATGGTATCAAAACCTGCTGCTTCGCATAGCACAATCGTCTCGCGCGTCTTGCGCGCTACACCACCCAAACTGCCCGCCGATGGGCTAGGTCGGATGAAGGCGTTGTTCTCCACAGATAGCTTGTTCATGCGCGTCTTGTCGCCAAGGATACTACCTTTGCTTCGTTCTGACGATGGGTCGATAGCCAGCACAGCAAGGTGCTTGCCCATCTGACAGAGCTGGGTGCCAATAGCCTCGATGAAGGTGGACTTGCCTGCACCAGGCACGCCAGTGATACCCAGTCGGATGGCATTTCCCGCGTGGGGTAGGCATCTCTCAATGACCTGTTGGGCTATGACCTGGTCGCTAGGCAGGTTGCTCTCGATGAGCGTAACCGCCTGACTGAGAAGGCGCATATCGCCGCGAAGGATACCCTCGACATACTCGTCGGCCGAGAGCACCTGTTTGCGACGGCGGAAAGTGGCATAGGGATTGACCGATGGCAGGTTTTCAACGCCTGCGTTGACGGTCAGTCCCTTGTATTCGCTGCTATTTTCGGGATGTTTCATTGCGGTTGTGTAGGGTTGTGTAGGGTAGTATAGGGTAGTATAGGATGGTGTAGGGTTGTGTAGGGTAGTATAGGATGGTATAGGATGGTGTAGGGGGTTATTCTACTACCCAAGTAATGGTGACTTTGTGGATGGATTTCTTAGGATCGTTGGAGATCACTGTGACATCGCGAGAATAGTTGCCAGGTCTCATACCAGCAGTATTGATAGTGATGCCCACGTCGGTTCTCTTGCCTCCCTTGATGCTAGTCTTAGGCATAGTTACGGTAAGAGCAGCATCGTTGCTCACAATACGGCGGATAGTAAGTGGGTTGATACCTACATTGGAGATACCTAGTTTAGCACTAACTTTCTTGCCAGCTTTGACTGTGCCAATAGTAGGAGTCTTAAGCTCGATGATAGGAGCTTGTTGCAACTCCTCAACAGTGAGTTTGGAGAAGTCTTCCTTGATGTTGGCAGTGATGGTGATGGCATTCTCGTCGGTGTGCTTGCGATCGCCATTGACAATCACATATACCTTGGCCTCGATTGGTCCCCACTCCTTGCACTCGTCAGGCAGCAAAGCAACCTGCAACTTGCCAGTCTCGCCTGGTTGAACGTTTTGCAGGGTAGCCAGTGGCTTGATATAAGTGTCCTCGTAGCGCGTTTCGATCTCTACCTTGATAGGCTCCTGTGTGAGGTTAGCGTACTCGATATTAAAGGTACGGCTGCCTGGTTTCTTGAGCAGATAACCGAAGTTGTGTGTTTTCTTCTTGAGGCTGAGTGGACCCATCTTCACCGAGTAGGTGGTAGCAGGATTTACAGGCTTAGGTATCACTTCGCCCTCAATCTTGAGCTGTACGCTAGGTTCGGTAGCATTACTGGTGACAGTGACTTTCTTTTGGAAGCGACCAGGACGACCGTTAGGATTGTAGGTAACGGTGATAGTGCCTTTTTGACCTGGTTCGATAGGTTCGCGTGTCCACTTAGGAGTGGTGCAACCGCAAGATGCGCGCACATTGCTCAGCACAAGAGGTACCATACCCTCGTTGGTGAACTCAAACACGGTTGTTACTCGACCATCAGCTTCGTTGATCTTACCGAAGTTATGGGTCAGTTTGTCGAAAGTAATCACTGGCGCTTGCGCCATAGCTGTCAAGCTCATTAGGATGGCAGCAAAAAGAAAAATACGTTTCATATTGTTGTGTTGTTTTGAATTGTATAGGGTTCTATAGGGTTGTGTAGGGTTGTGTAGGGTTGTATAGGGTTGTGTAGGGTTGTGTAGGGTTGTATAGGGTTGTGTAGTGTTGTGTTGGGTTGGGTTGTGTAGTGTTGTGTAGTGTAGGGTTAGTTTATATCCACGATATTGACGGCAGTCACGCTCTCAATCTCGCGCAGTTTCATGCATATCTGGCTAACCACCTTCTGCTTGTACACCACCAGTTCCACTTCGCAATGGAAGAATGGTCCGTCGGATGTGACATGCAGGTCGCGGATATTGGCCTTGTGTTCCTCGCAAATGATTCGCAGAATCTGCATGAGGATACCCACTGCATCTTCGCCCTTGATATATATCTTTGCCAAGCGGGCTTTGGCCTCCTGTTGAGGTTTAAAATAGCTGAGCAGTCCGCCAGATTTCTTGAAGTACTTCTTGATATTATCTTTCGCTTTGGCGGTGACCGCTATCTCCAGCCATTCGGGCTCGGGCTTCTGCTTTTTGGATGTGAGTATCTCCACCTGGTCGCCACTCTGTAGGATATAACTGATTGGGCGGGCATGTTTGTTGACATTCGCTCCGATGCAATGTTCTCCTAGTTCGGTATGGAGCTGATATGCCAAGTCAAGTACAGTGGCGCCGTGTGCGAGTGTGCGAATATCTCCTTTTGGCGTAAAAACAAATATTTCGTGCGCAAAAAGATTCAACTTAAAGGTATCTAGGAAGGCAATCGCATCTGGATCGGGGTTGGCGAGTACGTCCTTGATTTCTTGTAGCCACTTGTCGAGTTCACCACCGCTGTTCTCGCCAGTCTTGTATTTCCAGTGGGCGGCTAGTCCATGTTCGGCTAGTTCGTGCATACGCTCGGTGCGTATCTGCACCTCAATCCACTGACCATGCTGCCCCATGACGGTGACATGTAGTGCCTCATAGCCATTGGCCTTAGGCATGGAGATCCAATCGCGTATGCGCTCGGGGTGAGGACGATAGATTTCGGTAATGGCAGAGTAAATCATCCAGCATTGGTCCTTTTCCGATAGGTCGGAGGTAGGCTCAAAGACTACGCGCGCCGCCATCAGATCATAGATCTGCTCGAAGGGAACGCCCTTCTTAGTCATCTTCTTATAGATGGAATAGACGGACTTGGTGCGGGCATAAAGCTGGAACTTGTAGCCCATCATGGTGAGTTTCCGGCGGATAGGAGCAGCAAACTCCTCGAAATTGCTCATCTGAGCATCTTGGTTGGCAGCCAACTGCGCCTCTATCTCTGCGTATTTATCAGGGAACTCGTATTTGAAACTCAGGTTCTCCAGCTCGGTCTTGATGGGGAATAATCCCAATCGATGGGCCATAGGGGCGTAGATGTATTGCGTTTCGGCAGCAATCTTACGCTGCTTTTCTGGGCGCTGCGCCGCTAGTGTACGCATGTTGTGCAGGCGGTCGGCTAACTTAACTAGCATCACGCGCACGTCCTCTGACATAGTGAGCACTAGTTTGCGGACATTCTCTGCTTGCTTCATAGCTTTGTCGGCAAAGACGCCACCAGAGAGCTTGGTAAGACCTTCGACGATGCTGGCAATCTTAGGACCAAACATGCGCTCGATGTCCTCTGTGGTATAATCGGTGTCCTCCACCACATCGTGCAGCAGAGCCGCACAGATACTAGTACTACCTAAGCCGATCTCCTTGACCACAATACGAGCTACAGACAGAGGGTGCATCATATAAGGTTCGCCCGATAGGCGACGCACACCGTTGTGCGCTTGCTTAGCTAGATGATAGGCGCGATCAATCAACTCTACTCGCTGGCTATGCATCGAGTGGAGATAATCATTGAGCAAGGCCTGATACTCGGCTTCTATCATGCGCTCCTCAGCAGGGGTGAAATCACTTCGTTCCATGTCCGTTGTAGCTTTCTAGTGGCACATTAGCGTTTTTTGTAAAAAAACGTACAAAGGTACTGCTTTTTTTTTATATGTGCAAGAAAATTGTAGAAAAAAAATGTTGGCTATAGGCTATGGGCTATTGGCTATGGGTGTAAAGTGTAGAGTGTAAGGTGTAAAGTGTAGAGTGTAGAGTGTAAGGTGTAAAGTGTAAAGGCGAGAGGTTAGAGGTTAGAGGCGAAAGGTTAGGGGCGAGAAGAAAATAGGTATGGTAATGGAAAAAAATGCGAATTTTCTTGCGTATATGGAAAAAAAGTTGTAATTTTGCAAGCAATTTAAAAAATTGCAGAAAAAGATGGCGATTCAACGCAACATAGTGCAAATTCCGGCTCTTGTGGACCTTCATGTCCACTTTCGTGAGCCGGGTTTTTCGTATAAGGAGACTATCCGAACAGGCAGCATGGCTGCCGCTGCGTCAGGTTACAGTGCGGTATTCACGATGCCTAATTTGAATCCCGTGCCCGACACCGTGGAGCACTTGCAAGAGCAATTGGACATTATCCGTCGCGATACATACACAGGCGTTTATCCCTTTGCATCCATCACGATGGGGCAGAAAGGTGCTGGCGAATTGGTTGACTTCGAGGCTTTGGCTCCCTATGTACGCGGTTTTTCGGACGATGGGCGTGGCGTGCAGAGCGAAGAACTGATGCGTGAGGCCATGAAACGCATTCGTGCGGTAGATCGTGTGATGGTGGCTCACTGCGAAGTGGAGGCGCTACTCAATGGCGGCTACATCCACGCAGGGGAGTATGCCGCAAAACACAATCACCGTGGCATCGTGTCTGAAAGCGAATGGAAAGAGATAGAACGCGACATCCGTCTGGTAAAAGAGACTGGGTGTCGTTTTCATATATGCCATATCTCAACGAAAGAGAGTGTGGCGCTTATCCGCGAGGCAAAACGCAAGGGATTGCCCGTAACTTGCGAGACTGCACCGCACTATTTGCTGCTCAGCGACAAGGACTTGCAAGAAGATGGCAAATGGAAGATGAACCCACCTCTCCGCGCGGAAGAAGACCGCCTCGCGCTCATTGAGGGCATCAAGGACGGCACCATTGATTGCATCGCTACTGACCACGCACCTCATAGCGCTGAGGAAAAGAGTAGGGGATTAGAGAAGAGTGCATTTGGTATAGTGGGATTAGAGACCGCTTTCCCGCTGATGTACACCCATTTTGTTAAAACGGGTATCATCACCTTCGAACGCCTTATTGAACTTATGTCCACTAACCCATGCAAAATTATCGGTTTGGACAATTCGGGGTCGTTTGCTGAGTTTGATTTGGATGCGTGCTATCGCATTGACCCTGCGAATTTCCTTTCTATGGGTCAAGCCATGCCATTCGAAGGATGGGAAGTGTATGGCAAGTGCGTGAAGACGGTGGTAAACGGAATAACCGTGTATAGTGTGAGCGTTTAGAGTTTAGAGGACGGCGCAAGCGCCTACAGTTTAGAGGTTAGAGGCAAAAGGCAAGAATTATGAAGCAACTTACATTTGAAATAAAAACCAACGAACAGATAGCCAAGAACGTCTATCGTATGCAGCTTTGTGGCGACACCACAGGCATACTTCCTGGGCAGTTCGTGAATATCCGCGTGGAAGGACAGTTCCTCCGCCGACCCATCTCTGTTTGTGATGTTTCTCATCACTCATCACTCATCACTCATCACTCATCACTTACTATTATATATAAGGTAGTAGGCGTAGGTACTGAGGCGATGAGTCGCCTGCCAATCGGCACCCAACTCGATGTACTGACTGTTCTGGGCAATGGCTACGACCTCTCGAAGGCAGGCGATAGTCCCCTGCTTGTGGGCGGTGGCGTAGGTGTTCCACCGATGTATATGCTGGCTCGCCAACTTCGCGAAGCAGGCAAAGCGGTGCGCGTGATTCTCGGCTTCAACACCAAAGACGAAATCTTCTACGAGGAGGAGTTCCGCGCGCTCGGTTGCGATGTCACCGTCACCACGGTGGATGGCAGTTATGGGGTAAAGGGCTTTGTAACCAATGCCTTAGACGGACAACAATCCTACTACTACACCTGCGGACCATTGCCCATGATCAAAGCACTCCTGCAAGCCGCAGGCACCCATGGCGAAGTGAGTATGGAAGAGCGTATGGGCTGCGGTTTTGGCGCATGCATGGGCTGCACCATCCAAACCACCCAAGGACCCAAACGCGTCTGCAAAGAAGGACCGGTGTTCGCAGCAAGCGAGTTGCTGCTCTAGTGATAAGTGATGAAGTATGAGTGATAAGTGATAAGTATGAGTGATAAATTACAAGTGATATTATCTGGCATCACGCTCGCCAACCCCATCATCCCTGCATCGGGAACCTACGGTTTTGGCGACGAGTTTGCTGAGTTATACGATATCAACTGCCTTGGTGGTATATCCTTCAAAGGCACTACCCGCGAAGCGCGCTATGGCAACCCATTGCCTCGTATTGCCGAGTGCGGCAACTATGGCATGATTAATGCGGTGGGGTTGCAAAACCCAGGCGTAGAACATGTGATCGCCCACGAACTTCCTCGCCTCAAGAGCCACTACAATGGCTGCATCGTGGCGAACGTCAGCGGTTTCTCCGTGCAAGACTATGTAGAGACTTGCGCCCTACTGGACAAAGAGCCCATCGACATCCTCGAGGTAAACATCTCCTGCCCTAATGTCCACAATGGCGGTATGGCATTTGGTACTAGCCCAGAGGCCGCAGCCGAAGTGACAGCAGCGGTTAAAGCCGTGACTACCAAGCCCGTATATATGAAGCTATCGCCCAATGTGACGGACATTGTAGCCATTGCCAAAGCATGCGAAGCAGCAGGAGCAGACGGTCTGTGCCTCATCAACACCGTACTCGGCATGCGCATTGATATCCGCCGTCGTCGTCCCGTGATTGCCAACCGCTATGGTGGCTATTCGGGCGCAGGTATCTTTCCGCTCGCCCTACGTATGGTGAACCAAGTAGCACGTGCCACCTCGCTACCTATCATCGGTTGCGGAGGCGTAAGCAGTGCAGAAGATGTGATAGAGATGATGATGGCAGGCGCAACAGCCGTAGAGATTGGTGCAGCCAACCTCACCAACCCAATGGTAGCAAAAGAGATTATCGACCGCCTACCAACCCTAATGGATGAATTGAAAATAGATAAACTAACAGATATAATTGGAATAGTAAATCATGAATAAAAGAGATGTCATCATTGCATGCGATTTCGCTTCGGCAGAAGAGACCTATCGCTTCCTTGACAAGATGGGCGATGTAAAGCCTTATGTAAAGATTGGTATGGAACTCTACTATGCAGAAGGTCCTGCTATCGTGCGCGAACTCAAACGCCGTGGACACAAGATCTTCCTCGACCTCAAGCTCCACGACATACCTAATACCGTCAAGAAAGCCATGTCCGTACTCTCTCGCTTGGATGTGGACATGTGCAACCTCCACGCGGCAGGTACTATCGAAATGATGAAAGCCGCTGTTGAAGGCCTCACTCGCGAAGACGGCACCCGTCCTATCCTCTTGGCAGTCACCCAACTCACCTCTACCAGCGAAGAGCGTATGCACAAGGACTTGCTTATCCCTGGCAATATCGGCGATGTCGTAGTACATTATGCGAAGAACGCCCAAGCCGCTGGCCTTGATGGCGTGGTTTGCTCGCCACTCGAAGCAGGTATGGTAAAAGAAGCATGCGGTACTGATTTCTATACGGTTACTCCAGGTATCCGCTTTGCAGACGGCGTAGTGGGCGACCAAGTACGTATCACCACTCCTGCCAAAGCACGCGAGATTGGCTCTGACTTTATCGTAGTCGGTCGCCCCATCACCGCAGCCGAAGACCCAGTAGCAGCATACCAACGATGCGTTGAGGAATTTTGCGGGTAAGCAAAATTCGGTTTAGAGTTTAGAGTTTAGAGTTTAAAGTTTAAAGGCAAGAATATATGAAAAAACTAATTGCTGAAGACTTGCTGAAGATCAAAGCCGTCTTCCTTCGTCCAAACGAGCCATTCACATGGGCTAGTGGTATCAAGAGTCCTATTTATTGCGACAACCGTCTCACCCTGAGCGACATACAAGTGCGCAACGATGTAGAGAACGGCCTCGCAGCATTGATAAAAGAGCATTATCCTCAGGCAGAAGTCCTTATGGGTACTTCCACCGCAGGTATTGCTCACGCAGCTATCACCGCTACTATCCTCGACCTACCTATGGGTTATGTACGCAGCGGAGCGAAAGACCACGGACGTGGCAACCAAATCGAAGGAAAACTCCTCCCTGGTCAAAAAGTGGTTGTAGTAGAGGACCTTATCTCTACTGGCGGTAGTTGTATTGAGGTGGTGAATGTTCTCCGCGAAGCAGGTGCCGATGTTCTTGGCGTAGTGAGTATCTTCACCTACGGCATGAAGAAAGGCCTTGAACGTTTGGCTGCTGCCGAAGTGAAGAACGTTAGTCTGTGCGACCTTGACACCCTTGTAGAGGTAGCGGCAGAAAAAGCATACATCGCTCCAGAAGACAAAGAACGCTTAATTCAATTCCGCAACAATCCTTCCGACGAAAGTTGGATGAAATAAACCGAATAAATGAGACACTTAATTGACCCTACTGATTTGACCACTGCCGAAGTGGATATCATCATCAATCGTGCGTTGGATATCATTGACCACAAGGAGATGTATGCCGAGGCATGCCATGGCAAAAAATTGGCTACACTTTTCTACGAGCCAAGTACTCGCACTCGCCTAAGTTTCACAGCAGCAATGATGGAACTTGGTGGCAATGTCCTTGGTTTCTCCGATGCCAAGAGTAGTAGTGTGAGCAAAGGCGAAACGGTGGCAGACACAGTACGCGTGGTGAGTAGCTTTGCTGACATCATTGCTATGCGCCACTATAAAGAGGGTGCACCACGTGTGGCTTCTGAATATAGCCGAATACCTATCATAAACGCGGGTGATGGTGGCCATTCGCACCCAACGCAGACACTCACCGACCTTCTCACAATCCGCAGAGAATTAGGGCATTTCGATCATCTGACCGTAGGACTTTGTGGCGATCTTAAGTATGGTCGTACTGTCCATTCGCTCATCAAAGCAATGAAGCGTTATGAGGGTGTACATTTCGTACTCATATCTCCAGAAGAGCTTCGTTTGCCAGATTACATGAAGCATGAGTTAGGCGACAATTACAGCGAATATTCTACTATCGAAGAAGCTATGCCTCTACTCGATGT
>JAZNKZ010000004.1:0-30603 GCA_045578815.1 Paludibacteraceae bacterium | reverse complement strand
AGCGGCAACTGAATTTTGGGGCACACGTCGTTTGGAACAAGCATTGCGAGATGATTTATACCACGCAGAAGGCACTATGCCCAACAACTTTGCTCAGACTATGCCTAATGAGAAACAGCGTGCGGTAGCGATGCAGACTTTCAAGGAAAACCATGTGTTGGATTTCTGGCATGTGGACGATCCTGATCATGTGGATGAGCGCGATGTAGAGCAACATATTGTGAATAACATCAAAAATTTCTTGATGTCATTGGGCAATGAGTTTACTTTTATGGGTAATCAATATCGTGTAATGGTAGCAGGAAAGGAGCGATTTATAGATTTGTTGTTTTATCATCGTCGAATGCGTTGCATGATTGCCATCGAGTTGAAGAATGGAGAGTTTCAACCCGAATATGCAGGCAAACTTAATTACTACCTTTCTGCGTTAGACGAGTATGTCAAACTGCCTGATGAGAATCCGAGTGTAGGTATCATATTGTGTAGAGATAAGAATAATACAGAAGTGGAGTTCGCCTTGCGTGATATGTCCAAACCTCTAGGTGTTGCTACATATCGCAGTGTAGATGAATTGCCAGAACAATATCGTGCATTACCTTCAGTAGATGAATTGCGTGAACTGATGTAAACACCTCGCCCTTGGGCGACAACATAAAAATAGTAAATAGACCAAATAGTAAATAAGTTGTACATTGTAAATAGTCAAATTGTAAATTATCTCGGCTCCGCCGCAAAATATAAACTAGTAAACTATAAAATTTTTAAGCCATATGAAAAAAATATTGTCAACATTAGTAATGTGTCTAATCCTCGGAGTAAGTAGTGTGTGGGCGCACACTGTAAATCTGTATGCTAGAGTAGAGGGGAGGCCTGGGGAAAATGCAGGTGGACAAGTTATGATTAAAGGTGCTAAGGCTGAGCAATTTGGGCCATGGATTTACTATACTTGGCCAACTGATTGGGCTTCGAATGGTTATACTGCTACAGCCCAACCGAATGAAGAAACCGGAATGGTTTCAGGTTCTGCTAAGTTTATGGTAAATATAGGTACTGTAGATCATGGCTACTATTTTGTTTCGTGGGCGAAAGATCAAGCAGGTAATGTGTCTGCAGATTTTGTAAACAATACAGAAATAGAAATTCCTAAACAAGGCAATAATAATGGGACCTTTAACTATTATGCGATTTTCAAGCCTGTTGTGCTAAACTCTGTATCAATTACTGCGGATCAAAAAGATGGAACAACGACTACGACAACAGGATCTGGCTCAATTACGACAGCAGGTATTGGTGGAACTGGCACTGCAACGATTGAGTTTAATATCACTGGTCAAGACGTAGATGTTGAAGATTTTATTATTACTTCATCAATCCCTGACGAGTTTTTCAAAATAACAAGTGGCCCAACTTATACCAATGACAAAGTAACTTACAAGATTCAATTTAAAGATAATAATAAACATGGGGATATGACTCCAGCTGCTACGATTACTCTTATCTCCAAAGGAGATGGTAGTACTCAGACCGCCACCATCACCGCTACTTCTGATTTGACACCTAGAACAACCATCACCCCTTCGCCATGTGATCTTACTCCTTCATCACCTGTGTTGGCAGGCAATACAGTGTCAGCTACTCTTAATGTGGCTGCCGCTAAAGGTTATACAACTGTGGTTGATGCTGCAACTATTACCGCAGTGGAGTTTACCAATCCAGAAGATGCAGAGTTAAAGGGATATACATTGGATGCAACCAATCCGAAAGCACCAGTAGTAAGTTTTACACCAACTGAATTTAGCATCAACCAAGCAAATGTGGAAACCGAGATTTGTGTGACTACAGTTTATACAGATGCCAACGACAAAGTAATCACTCACACCGAGTGTGTTACCATCACGGCTGATGCAGGTAAAATCATTACTATTGGTGGCGTAAAAGATGCCGTGATGGACTTTGGTATTATTGATTATACCGAAACCAATGTGCCTGTTCAGATGGAATATCCAATATACTCCACTTTAGCTGCTACTGATTTTACACCTACTGAGTCAGGTTTCACTGCAGATATTTCTAAATCTATTACTTTCGTAGGTTCAGGTGCTACTACCGACAATGTAGTTGTCACTGCCAACTCTACACCTGTTCCAAATGACTATACCGCTACATTGACATATACAGAGGAGAATGGTGCTGACCCTATCTCTGCATCGTTAACGGTCAAAGTTTCTATCAAATTAGCAAAACCAGTGGTTACGGCCACTGTGCTAGACGGTAATGTAACACTCACATGGCCTGCTGTATACGGAGCTAATCGTTATATTATTAAGAGTGAAGGAGTGGAAATTGCGACTGTAACAGCAACCACTTACAAGGTAACGAATATCGGTGGTCAAGAATTAACACCAGGTCGTCAATATCCATTCACAGTTACTGCTGTGTATGATGCCAACCCTGAGAAAGGTAACCGCGAATCCGATATAGTGTATGCTACTCCAGGTATCCCAACGGTGATAACCTATGGCGATATTGATGACATTAACATGTACACTGGTACCGAGTGGGGTGCAGGTGATGGCGGTGTCTATGAAAGCTTTCCATATTCCAAAAAGCGTAAGATTCAGCTAAATCGTATATTTGATGGAACAACTCATGAACCTCTCTTCGACGAGTTATATATATTTGGTCTCACTACCGAGACCGATGGTACACACGAGAAGATCAATCTGCCTTCTGCTTCGTTAGGTTGTAACGCTACGACCCCGCTATATGTATATACCAAGTCGGGTAATGAGTATGTCAAGACAGCAGAGTATGATGCAGTAGAAAAGCGCTTTAACTTTATCCTTGAAATGGGGGAAACAACTGACAATCCTGATGATCATCCGCGTAAGGATAATCAACACCTCTATTTCACTGGTTACTGTCCGTTTGCGTATATGGGTACGAAATCTACAGAGGAGGGCTGGATGTATTTCAAAGGAGCTAAAAATGCAACGGTGGATATCTACCTTGATAACTGCCAAATTATGGGACGTTATAAGACTCCTAGTGGAGCTAACTCTGGATATAACGAGTACGAGTTGATACTTGAAGCAGATGCTAGCAAATTGGGTGGTACTCAAGCCAACGAGAGCTTTCTACAAGGTAACTCTTCAGTGTTCTTGTTTACCAGTACATCTACTAATTCTACACAACCTTATAAACCAACCTTCCACATTGCAGGAAATAACCACTTGAAAGGCCAGTTGGGCTCATATATTACCAGAACAACGGGTAGGGTGACAATCTTGTTCGTTCCAATCACAATGGATGCTGGCATTGGTAAAATTTATACCTATAGTGCACCTATTGCAATCAAACCTCAAGATTTGAGTTCATATACAAACCTGACACTAACTGATATTTGGAAAGATAACTCCATCACTAATGGTTATCTCCGCCTCGATGCAGAAAAAGCGGGCAGTCCTTCTGAAAAAGTAGTTTCCATCGACTTAGGGTCGGCTAATGGTTCACTCACTATCAATGGCGGACAATACCACCTGCGTAACTCAGCTGCGGATGGTACGTATGCTTGTAACCTAGCAGTCGGTTATCGCTTGTTCTCAAAGTTGGTTGAGAAAGCTGGTCAAAAACTTCTTTTGCACTTGTACGGCTTCGGTGGAGATATGACTGATTGTAAGGTGACAATCAATTCAGGTACATTCACAATGTACAAAAATATGTACCCAAATGGAACCGACGCACTAGGAAACCCTTTATATTTGGGAGATGGATATTATAGAGATCAAGCTAAATTCCTTGACTTGAGACTCCCAGCTGGTAATGGAGCTTCATGCATCAATGGTGGTACTTTCAATGGTATAACCAATGTGTGTATGTGCACCCAAGTAACCACTACTGGTGCTAGTCCAAAGAATTCAGCCGGTTATTGGCTCCGTTTAGTAGATGTTCCTAAAACGGGCACGACTTCATATAGCTCGACGGAATTTCAAATACCAGTGGAATATGTAAATGAAGGTTATTATGACTCAGGAAACCCGATATATGATATAACTGGTGACAATTTATCAAAGGTAGCAGGTGGTAGTAGTTCTTATGGCGGACAATCTGCCAACGCCTATCGCAAAAATGATGCGGATGTAGTAACGCTCCTTTTGCCTGGAAATATATGTGAACCTACATGCCGTGAGCAAAAAGAGGCTCTAATCTATCAATGGGCTACTGCCATTCCGAGATTTGATGCAACAAAAACAGTCTCGGGTGTAGAACAATCTGTGCAAGTAGGTGGATCGATATATGTAAAAAATTCACCAGAGGAAGGGAGTACTGCACTAGATTCCATAACGAATCAATTGCTATTCCTCGATGCCAAGGGTATGGAACCATATTCTATGAATCTTGTTGCACAAGGTGCAAAACTTTCATTTAATGATGCAAGTATGCCGCGTGGAAAAATTACAAATCCAAAAGAATATACTATTGAGGAGAATTTGAATATGCTCAAAGTTGTACAGGCAGATACATGGTACACCTTCACCGCGCCTTATGATGTGCATCAGATTTCGGTTATTGAAGTTTCTGAAAGTCAAGTTAGCGCAAAACCAACAAAAGCAGAGGCAGTAGCGCAACAAGCTCAAAACAACTTGCAAGTGTTTTATAAAATGCAAGACTTTATTCTTCCGAATGCACAGGGACGTACAAGTTCTCTTACACTTCCACAGTTATTGCCTAGTGGAACTAAATTAATTCCAATAACCCACTACGATGGTACTAATATCATGTCTGCCAACTACTATCTCTATGAACTCACAAACGAAGAGTTTACTACGGATGGTACAGGTACTGAACTAGATATTGCTTGGCAACCTGTCAGTCGTACTGCAGAAGAACCATTGATGTATAAAGGCGAGGTATATGCTATTCAATTCCCTTGGTGCCCAATGTGTAATGACTTAGCTTCTCGTACCTACTACGATTATTGGTCAAACAAGATGATTCTATTCTATGGTAAAGGCCCACAGACAATCGCGGGTACCAATCTGCACAACACAATAGTTTCTGATTCGATGCCAACTCTAGGTGCAACCGCTACTCTTGAAGGCAACTCTACTTTTGCTGATATGACATTAACAGCCCAAACTGCATACGTACACAATACTGCAACCGACATTTTTGAATTGAATAATGCACAATATGTTGTGAAACCTACCGAGGGATTCTTACTCTATAACCCAGGAGCAAAGCCAATGCCAGCACGCATCTCTCGTTCGGGACAGATCGAGTACCGCGACAATACAGCCACTGGTATGAATGGGGTTCCTACCGTAGGCGACCGTACCACTTTGATGGTCATGGATGCATACGATGGATTTGAGATATTATCGCTCAGTGACCAACGTGTGGCAGTATATAACCTGCAAGGTAATGTTGTCTTCCAGAGCCAGATGGCAGAAGGCGAGCAAGTGCATGTATCTGCTGCTGAGGGTGTGTATGTCGTAGTCGGCGAACACGAGACCATCAAGCTGATGGTAGATTAACCCGCGGCTCCGCCGCAAAAAAACGTTTACTTGAGAGTAAAAAACATATGACTAAAGTATTGCAAAAACTTCCATTAGGTATCCAATCGTTTGAGAAAATTAGACGAGAGGATTACTTGTATGTGGATAAAACGGCTCTTGTTTGGCAGTTGGTGCATGGAAGCATGTTCAACTATCTTAGTCGTCCTCGTCGCTTTGGAAAGTCCTTGTTGATTAGTACTTTGCAATGCTACTTCGAAGGTAAGAAAGAATTGTTTGATGGATTGACAATCATGGATTTAGAGCATGATTGGAAATCTTATCCAGTAGTTCGCTTGGATATGAGCAATGCTGGAGCTACAGCAGATGCACTTACTGCGTATTTGCATAATGCTTTTTCTTTATTAGAAGATGAGTTGTCCATTGTGCCAGATACTAATACTACTTTGGCGGTGCGTTTGACTAATATCCTTCGTATTGCGCATAATAAGACTGGCTTACCTGTTGTAGTGTTGGTGGATGAGTACGACTCGCCTTTGTTGAACTCGTGGCAAACTCCTCAGCACGAAGAATGCCGTGATATTTACCGCAATGTGTTTAGTGTTCTTAAGTCTGCAACAGATGATTTGCAATTTGTGTTCATTACTGGTGTAACCAAATTCACGCAAGTTAGTATCTTTTCTGCACTTAACAATTTGACAAATGTCTCCTTCCATAATAAGTATGCTGCTTTGTGTGGTATTACAGAGGAGGAACTAACTGATAGTCTTATGCCTTATGTGCGGCAGATGGCAGAGGTGAAAGGGTGGACTATTGAGCAAACAATCGCGCAACTAAAGAGTTATTATGATGGCTATCATTTTACGGAGAGAAGCGATGTGGGAGTTTTTAATCCATTTAGTTTGATGCAAGCGCTTGACCAACAGAAATTTGGCAATTTCTGGATTGCATCAGGTGCTACTAAGATGTTGCCAATACTGATTCCAAATTTGGCATTGCAGGTGCATCAATTTGATGACTATTTGATTGCTGCTAATGTCTTAGAAACTTCGGACGTAGCCACGGATGATGCTGCTTTGTTCTTGTACCAATCGGGCTATTTGACAATCAAGGAGACCTTAGATGGTATGTACCGCCTAACAATACCTAATACAGAAGTTAGCCAAGCTCTATATGAAGTTGTTTTGCCTGCCTTAACCCTACGTGAGAATAGCGAGATTTTCTCCGAGCAGATGCGCTTGCGTCAAAAGATGACACAAGGGGATGTTGTGGGGATGGAAAATGTGCTTCGATCTTTAGTGGCAGACGTACCATATAGCAATAAAAAGTTATCTTCGATGGATATGGAGGAACGCTATCGTCTGATTATTAGTTCACTGATGCGTGTGATAGGTTTTCGCGTGGAAGTTGAACGTATGATGGCAAAAGGGAGAATAGATATTGTTGTATGGACATCACAGATCATCTATGTGATGGAATTGAAGTTAACGAACAATGGTGGAGTATCATCTGCAGAAGAACAAATAGAAGATAGAGCATACATGTTGCCGTTTTTGGCTGATGGACGAAGAGTAATGACATTGGCAATAGAACTGGATGACAATGGAAAGGGAGTGGTAAAAATCCAGACAGTTTCGGATACTATTAACGACTTGTCTTTAACTGCTACCCCCCAAGTCACCCCTCAAGTCACCCCCCAAGTCGAGAGGGTGTTGCAGGTACTGAAAGAAGGTGATAAGAGTGCTCGGAGTATCATGGAGCAATTAGAGTTGAAGGATAGGCGAAACTTTAATGAAAATTACTTGCAACCAGCACTTTCTGCAGGTTTAGTTGCGATGACAATTCCCGAGAAACCAAATAGTAGCTTGCAGCGATATAGATTGGTAAAAAAAGAATAACCACCCCCGCCTTTACCCACTACACCCTACACCGCTCGGCTTTGCCGAGCCCAACAAGATATTAACTAACAACAAAACGATATGAAACATTTATTATTTACCATCCTTGCCGTATTGTTTACCATGACGGCAATGGCGCAGAACGATGGCTCGACCTGTGAACAAGCTATCTACGTGGATTCACTGATGATGCAATCCATAGAGGCTAACACCACTTATTGGTTTACCGCCAATACCGATGACCTACCTCTGACCGTATATTTCTTCCCCGATGAAGAACCAGAGGTGGCACCAGAAATCTATATCGACTTCACCTGCGAACCTGGTGTGTATGAGGATCAGAATATCCGCGATATTGTAGATTTAGCTATTGACATGGGTATTTATTTCCCTCTTGGTGCACCATTCGATACCATAGAGGTGGATGGAGCACCTGCATATAGGATGAGTTACGAACGTGACTTGCTGGAGTTGCTTGTGATGCTGGGTATTGACTATAGCGTACCTGTATATGTGTCATTCCGTTCGCCAGTATCTGGTTCTGCACAAGTCAGCAATATCAAGACTGTTACTCTCTGCTCCGAACTGCATCAGCGTGTGGAGATGAAAGACACTATCTACTTGCAAGCCAATAGACCAGGATTGGTGTATTTCCCTGTTACGGAGTGGAAAGATAATAAGATGTCTTTCACATGGACAGGCTCTACTCCTATTCGTGCATACCTAGAGCCAGATTGCGACTTCGATACACTTACTAGTAAGTATGTCTATGAGTTTGATATGGAGGAAAATGGTTTTTATACGCAGAAAATTATTGAGAACGATATCGACAACTATATCCGCGATATGGAGGATGGTAATATGTATGTCCTCTTTATGGCGCCCGAAGATGGTGAAGTGTATGTTGGCGATTATGTAGATCATGGTGCTGTGACCATCAACACTTGTACAAAAAATGCGAAATCTACAGCGATTGATTTCCCTACAGCATCAGAAGGTGTATCTATGGTTGCAAGTATTCCTTCTAAATCGTATCGTTTTGAGGCTTCGACGATTCAAAACAAGAATATCCGCCTCAAGTGGAAAACTACCGAAAATAAGCTCGCGGTAGCATACTTCGCTAACTTCTGTGGATTTGATTTGATACCATCTGACCCAGATGTGATTGATACGGTGCACTTTGTCTATAACGAGGCAGAGCAAGCTATGATAGCCGAGATGCCTATGGACCGCGTCAATAAGCTCGTGAAGCAAAACACCGACGGCTGGCTCTTTATGCAAATCTATCGCCAGGAGGCAGGTACCTTCTGGTGGGATACCTACGAAATAGTAGAGCCCGATTGCGATACCAAGAGTATTCTCCTACAACCTAACGACAGCGCATACATGCCTGCCAACTACTACAACACCAGCTACAAGATGCCTGTTGATGCATGGGGTGGACACAAGCACACCTTCACATGGCGAGGCAACCGCAAGGCATATGTCTTCATTGCCGACACCTGCTCATTCCCACTCGCACCATACAACATGCACGTGGGTAAGTACATGGAACTCAGTCCTAACTCTTCGGTTGAACTCAGCCAAAGCGATATGGATTACCTAGTCAACTACTACGCCGACGGCAACAACAACCTCTACCTCCGCCTACGTAGCGATGACGAGGGATATCTGGTAACCCACCAAGTCAAGGTTACTAAGGTGGACACCGTGGAGACATCCGTCAGCGCATGCGAAACCTACACATGGAAGGGCACCGAATATACACAATCCGGCGACTACGAATACTTCACCCGTACTACCCAAGGCGATGAGATACTAGAGATCCTGCATCTCACTATCAACCATGGCGATACAGCCGAGTTTACCGTGGCTGCGTGCGACACCTATACATGGCATGGCACCGACTACACCACCTCTGGCGACTACACCTATCTCACCCAGACCATCAGTGGTTGCGACAGCCTCGAGATACTTCACCTCACTATCAATCACAGCACAAAGGTAGAATATACCGAGACAGCATGCGACTCCTACACATGGAATGGCACCGAATATACCCAATCCGGCGACTACGAGTTTTTGGCTACCACCGCCCTCGGATGCGATAGCATCGAGGTTCTTCACCTCACTATCAATCATAGCGCAAAGGTAGAATACACTGAGTCAGCATGCGATTCCTATACTTGGAATGGCATCGAATATACCCAATCCGGCGACTATGAGTTTGCGGCTACCACCGCCCTCGGCTGCGATAGCATCGAGGTACTTCACCTCACCATCAATCATGGCGCAAAGGTAGAGTACACCGAGACCGCATGCGATACCTATACATGGAATGGTACCGAATATACACAATCTGGTGAGTACGAGTACCTTACCCAAACTGTATTCGGCTGCGACAGCCTTGAGATACTCCACCTAATCGTCAACTACAGCGATACCGTGGAACTCGTCGCAACAGTCAACGGTGCCTTCACATGGCACGACACCGAATACACCGAGTCAGGTACCTATACCTATCTCACACAGACTGCTGAGGGCTGCGACAGCCTTGAGATATTGGTACTTACAATCAACGGTGGAGCTGGCATCCACAACCCATTTGCTGGCGAAGGAGCTAACACCAAAATGGTAATGATCAACCAATCTCTCTACATCATGGTTACCGACTCCAAGGGAACTAATTTCTACGACCTGACAGGTAGGAAAGTGGAGATAGAAGAATAAATGACAGGTTTTTCTAAAAAAATGACAAGAAAATTTGTTAATATCAAAAAAAAATAGTACCTTTGACGCCAAATTTGCATTGCACGCCTGCGCATAACGCGTAAGCGGGCAATCTTGGCGGTTGAAAATCGGTTGAAAATAACAAATATCATATAATAACTAACTAAAAATCAAAGTAAAATGCGTAAAATTTTATTTTTTGCTATCGCACTCATTACATCAGCTACTATGATGGCTGCTGGAGGCGATGGATCAAGTAGATCAGAAGCTATTCACTTTGACTGGGAAGCTGCCAATTTGGTGGAAGCCAATACCACTACATGGTACCGCCTTGGCCTTGCTGACCTTAGTGAAAAAGCAAATGATCCTGTGATTGCGCTCTATCTGAACAACCTGTCAACGGAGCAAGCTGAGGTTAATATTGCTGCGTCTGCATTGTTCAAGGTGGAGTTCTTAGGACAAAAGGTGGAACAAGAGTTCACAATCGATCCTAAGACGTATCATATCGAAGGCGAGGGACACGACATCTGGACATTGCCAACTACCTTCGACCTCTCCGCACAGGTTAATGGCAACAAACTGTTAGAGAGAATCTTCACCGATCCTGCTAATGTGTCATTACTCGACCTCTGTGGATATGGCATCCAAGTTTTCTTGGAGGTAACAACCGACAAGAAAATTGACATTGCTACATCTGTCTATGAGAAAGAGGAAATTATAGATGACGCTTGTACACAATCTGTCAACTTCAACTGGGCTGGAGAGACCGTGGCTGCAGGCGAGAAATGGTTCTACCTCAACCTCGCTGAAGTGAAAGCTAGCAACGAGAAACTTAACTTCGTCGTTGAGAATAATGGCGCTGCTAACGCTAACGTGGCTTTCGACCTCTATCTCGACTGCCCTGCTAGTGCTATCGCATTGGACTATGATTGGACTATCGCAGCTAGTGACCAAAAAGAGGAGTCTTTAGGACGATTCCTACTCAACCAAATCTCTGCTGACTATGTTTATCTCAAACTCACTACCGACCAAGAGGTTACACTCAAAGCTAAGAAGGTAGCACTACCTACTCCTACACCTGCGGATGACCTCTTCGACGCTACTGGTGCTCCTGTTTTGGGCAACAAACTCTCCCTCAACAACGAGGCTAAGGTAGTAAAGGTTGTCATCGATAGCCTCGTGGCTCCTAAGGGGTACAAGACTGTTTGCGAAATCTCCAATATCGGTTCTAGTGATGCTACTCTCAAACAAGAAATCGCTTTTGAGCCTCTTGTTACTATTTACAACTCGGAAGTGAAAAACCTCACTGTAGCTGCTGGAACTAAAGTAGAGATGCCTATCTCCAACAAAACCCTCACTACCATCAAGAGCGATGTGGCATACTTCCGCTTGAGCACAACAGGTACCATGAACATCACGTTCAAGAAAGTGCTTGTAGATGCTCCTGCTACCGAACCTACTATCGTGGCACCTGCTTGCGACGAGAGTTATCTGTTCGACTGGAACTCTACTATCAAGCAAAAAGCATTCCAAACAAAATGGTATGAACTGGATGTGGCTCCTATCAAGCAAAACAAGGAGCAAGTGCAAATCAGCTTCACCAACCACTCCGACTCAATGGCCGTAGCGATTGGATCTATCTTGCTAGATTGTAAATCTAAAGATACTATCTCATATGTTCTGCCTATACCTGCTGGCAAAACTATCAACAAGGTGCTTGATTACAGCTTGTTCGCAGCATCACCACTTGATCACGCATACATGTCTGTAACTGTAATCCCTACTACCATCACCGCACTCACAGACCTCCAATCTATTAAGACCAAAGAGGATGCGATGGACTTGATTGCAGTCAATCCAAACGCCGAAATCGAACTGACTGCTACCAAGGCTTCTGCACTAGTGGATCCTACACTCTGCCAGACTACTCACCAAACAATCGAGAAAGGTAAACTCTATACACAAGAAGCTGGTACTACCAAGTGGTATCGCTTTACCGATGAGTTTATGATGGATGAACTGCAACTACTCTCTACCATCACACTCGAGACTTATGGCGAGAAACCTGCCAATGTGACTTTGGGTGCTACTGTAGGTTGCAATTATGGTATCGCTACTAAGTTCTCAGTGAATGTACCTAAATGGGTAGATTTGACTACACTCTATCCTGCCGCACTGTTCAATGTAGTAGATAAAGTGGTAAATGAGAAAGTAACGGAGTTCTACGTGGAGATTACCACCGATGAGCCTATCGCATTTGGCTTCGGTCTAATCCGCCCATCATCACTCGGCTGCGACGATGCACAAGTATTCAACTGGGCTACTGGAGCTACACTTACTCCTCGTGATCCTAACTGGTATAAATTTGATATCACTGAGTTGCGTGAGGATAAGCAACAAGTCAAACTTACCTTTACCAACCCTACGGATTCTACTGCATGGGTGGCTTCCTTCGTTACACTCGAGTGCCCATTCTATGCCGGTGTACCAACAATCTTCCCAGTACCTGCACACGCTAGTGTAGATAAATGGGTTGATTACAGCTTCTTTGCGGCTTCTCCTATGACTGACTTGTATGTGGCTGCTATCACTGATGCTCCATTACAACTCAAGGCTTACAAGGAGTCTGCTGTCATTACCAAACCTGAGGGATGCAAGAATGCTAAGACCATCGAAAAAGGTGTTACATATACACAAGAGGCTGGTACTACTCAATGGTACCACGTGCCAGATGCATTGCTCGACGAACTGAGCTTCTTCCCTGAGTTCACATTCGTTAACAATGGTCCTGCTACAGCTCACCTCACAATGGGTTCTACCGTAGGTTGCGAGTATGGCATCCTCACCAAAGGTACTATCAAGGTTCCTACATGGGGCGACCTCACACTCTCACTCCCACGCTGGATCGGCGAAGCTGTTGACCGCCTCGTCAACGATGACGTGACCGAGTTCTACGTAGAACTACATACCGACCAACCTATCATGTTCGGTATCGATATCGCATACGGCAATATGTTTGGTTGCGACAACGCTAGAGATTTTGATTGGAACACTGGCGTGACTATCACTCCACGTGATGCACAATGGCATAAGTTTGACATCACCGAACTCAAAGCCAACGAGATGCAAGCTAAGCTCACATTCACCAATACGGCTGATTCTATCGCATGGGTGGCTGCATTCGTAACATACGAGTGCCCATTCAAGGCTGGATTGCCAATGGTATTCCCTGTACCTGCTGGCGCTAGCGTAGATAAGTGGATCGACTACAGCTTCTTTGCTTCTTCTCCAACCAATGAACTCTACCTAGCAGTTTACACCGATTCGCATATTAGAATTGATGCTATGCAAGAGACCGCTAAGATCACTCCTGCCACCGACTGCATCGATGCTATCGTAGTAGAACCAAACGTGGAATACACCATCCAACCAGGTACTACATGGTATAAGTTCTCTAGTGAACCATTCCTCAATGTTGATGATACACACGCACGCCTCAGCTTCGCTAACAAGAGCGGAAAGACCGCTACTGTTACCACTGGCGCTACCGTGGGATGCGAGTATGGCATCCTCACACATGGTAAACTCAAAGTACCACAAATGGATGTGGATGTTAATGTACCATTGTGGGTATTTGGCATCATGCGCCAATTCGTAAGCGAAGATGTTAAGCAATACTACCTACAAGTTACTACCGATGAGGCTCTCGGATTCCAAATCGAGGTGGATATGAAACCTGATACTGTTGTTTATGTTAACGATACTACTTATGCATACGTCTGCGAGGGTACCGACTTCGTACACCCATACACAGGCGCTACATATACCGTATTCTCTGACTCTGTATTCGTAGATACTATCCATACTGCTGATCCTCTATTGGATTCTGTACTCGTGTACTTCGTAGAACCAGTACGCATCCCTCAGTTGATTGATATGGTAATCTTGGATTCTATTGGCGCTATGCCAATATTGACCCCAGGTCTTCTACCTGATACCACAGGTACTGCCGCTCCTATCTTGCAGTTCTATGTTAACAATGATACAGAGAATGTTGCTGACGTGCTGAACGTTAGGTGGGAAAATGCAGATGTCGTAGTTGACTGCAATGCTACATCCCACATGATGCGACTCATCGTTGAGGATGCTTGCGGTAATATCATTCCTATTCCGTTCAACTTCCCAGTTACTCTCGTAACCACGACAGAGAACGAGACTGCTACCGTATGCTTCGGTGAGACATACACATGGGCTCAAAATGGTATGACCTACAGTGCTACTACCACCGTTAGCGAAACTTTGAAGAATATCTATGGCTGCGACAGCGTGGTGGTTACACTCAACCTCACCGTATTGCCAGAAGTACCTGAGACAGTAGAAGAGGTTACCGTTTGCTATGGCGAGACCTACACATGGGCAACCAATGGTCAAACCTACAACACCACTACTACCGTCAGCGAGACATTGAAAGACATCAATGGCTGCGATAGCGTAGTTACACTTAACCTGACCGTAAGAGCAGAAGTGTTGCCTACCGAAGAGTCTGCTACTGTTTGCTTCGGTGAGACTTACACATGGAATGGTGTAGCATACACGGCTACTGGCGACTATGTAGATACATTGGCTAATGTACACGGCTGTGACAGTGTTGTAACACTCCACTTGACCGTATTGCCTGAGGTTACATTACCTGCAGAAGCTGATGTTGCAGTAGGTATTGACGTGATCTGTGGTAATGCTATTGATGTTACCGAGGCAGCTGCTGCTATCCAAGCACATGTAACAGCTGATCCTGCTGCTCCTACATTCGAGAAGATCGTTTGGGAAGTAAAACAAGCTGACGGCACATGGGCTCCATTGACCACCGATGCTCTCGACGGCAACGTTACTTCTGTTACTCTCCGCTACACCGTTTACACCGCTTGCGAGGACGTTACCTCTAACGAGATCACACTCACAGTAGAAATCCCTACTCCTGAGAACGATACCGAGATGACCAACATCCCTGCATACAACAACTATGGCGGACGTCTCCTCACAGTTGACCTCGTACATATCAAGAATAACTTCGATTGGGATGTAGTTGCTGAAGATGTAACATGGTATCTCGTTGTAGAAGGTGGTGAAGACCTACCACAAGGTACTGGCTTCTACCTCACCACAGAGGATGGTACTCCATTGGCTGCAGGTAACTACTACGCTCGTATCAACCATACTCGCGTACAACCTAGCGAATGTGATGGCATACTGCAAACGGTGAATGTGCTAGTTAGCGAACCTGCTGCTGCACCTAAATTGGTGCCTACAGTAGCTCGCCCACAAGAACTGATCCGAGTGCTCAACCTTGACGCTACAGCAGTGGTTACTATCAGCGTTTATAGCACTACAGGTGAATTGATGAATACATTCCAAGTCTCTAACCAAGAGGAAACATCATTCCCTGCTGCTAACCTGACCGGCTACTACATCGTAGAGGTTCAAACGGAGACAGAGAAAGTATCACTTCGTTATGTAGTTAAATAATAGGAGGATTCGAATATGAAAAAAGTAGTAAATAATATCTTTAAGATTGGTGCGTTCCTGCTGCTTGCAGCAGGGGCAGCACTGCCAATCAATGCTGCAGAGCCTACTGCAGAGCAACCTATGGTATATGAAGGTAGCGTGCAAAAAATTAAAGTAGGTGACACTATTCAATTTAATAAAGACTCTCTTTATTATTTGACTGGTCAACGTATTTCAAAGTGGGTATATAAGAAAAAACACACCGTGCAACAAGTAGGTGGTAACCGCTACCCTAATGGTGTCTTGATCCGTGGTATCTACTCATGGGTGTATCCTGGTACTGTCCGTCCTGTCACACCTTTGATTATTGATTCTATCGCAGCTTCCGCTTGTGGTGAATACTATTGGGACGCTACTGGTCTGACATATACCGAGAGTGGTGACTACCTATTCGAGGGTAAGAAAGCCAATGGCAATGATAGCGTGGTTAACCTCCGCCTTACAGTCAACCCAATTTACGTGAAGACTCTAAAAGAGCATGCATATGGTGAGTACCTATGGGATGCTACTGGCGTGGTGTACACCGAGAGTGGTGAATATACCTTCCATGGTACCACCGAGCAAGGGTGCGATAGCATACTCACACTCCACCTTACAGTGGATTCTGTTCCAGTATTGGAAACTGAACTAACTGAAGACCCATATGAGATTCCTGTACCTTCTCAAACTGACCGATTCTCTGTAGGTGTACGCGGTGGATTTGCTACCAACTTCGCTGGCGAGACGATGCCATTGGGATTCGATGCGTTGCTCGACTTGCGCTATGCACACTACTGGTCTGCTGATAAGAACAAACCATCATATGGTATCATGACTGGCTTGAGCGTGGGGTATATGCAAACATTCCAATCTGCAACTATCGATGATCAGTTTACTCTGCCTACCGATGCTGGTGACTTGCTTTACAAAGTATCTGCGGACAAGGTATCACAATCTACTCGCCAAATCCAACTAGAGGTACCTGTGATGTTCGCATTGGCTACTCCTAAGGGATTCTTCCTCAACGTAGGTCCTAAGTTCATCTTGCCTGTATATAGCAAGTATCACCAAGAGATCGTTAATCCTAACATCTATGCGTACAAGGAGGAGTTGAATGGAAACCCTATCATCAATGAGGTGGTAACTGGTGTTGTTACTGAGGAACAAGCCAACTACACTGGCAACCTCGTGGAGAAACCATGCAAGCTCTTCTCGCTCGCTCTTGGTGCTGAACTCGGCTACGAGTTCCGACTCAAGAATGGTCACACCCTAGATCTTGGTGTATATGCTGACTATTCACTCATCAGTGCATACAAGGGGGCTGCTAATCCTACTGGCAAAATCATCAATATCACCGCTCCTAGCGCAACAAATTCGGCAGTGGTGGATGTATTGCCAATCTCTGGAGCAGAGGCTAACAAGTATGGATTCCTAGATGCAGGTGTGAAGATTAGCTACAACTTCGACTTCGTGAAATAATCCGAGGGTAATACCCGATTATCAATCACTTAAAAACAATAAATACTGCCTACATTAGGCAGTATTTATTGTCTTTTATCCTCTCGATTGTTTATATTCTCTAGACCGACTCGATTATCTATAAACTCTAGATCATCTAGCAAATCTAGATCATCTAGACCATCTAGACCATCTAGATCATCTAGCAACTTCGTTCTTATCTAGTTGCTCGTACACGGAATTCTTGCTCTTGAACTCAGGTACGATATCTTTCATTTGTTGCACCACAGGGAAAACCTTACCCGTTCTGGCTTCATCTATCAAGGTCTGTATCTGTTTTGCTATCGTATCAAAATCATACTCCTGTACCTTAGCCACCAGAATCTTATCATTG
Organism: Paludibacteraceae bacterium; assembly: GCA_045578815.1. GTDB lineage: Bacteria > Bacteroidota > Bacteroidia > Bacteroidales > Paludibacteraceae > Colicola. Next base: position 13,066 of record JAZNKZ010000004.1, on the reverse strand, counting down.
CTCGTTGGCAAGGTAATCTCCTTTTGATTCAGCAACTCCTCATACAATTTCTCACCTGGACGAAGACCTGTATAGGTGATCTCAATATCTTTACCAGGTACGTAACCTGCTAGGCGAATCATATTCTTTGCCAAATCGGCTATGCGTACTGGATGTCCCATGTCAAAGCAGAATATCTCGCCACCATTACCAAGCGTGGACGCCTCTAGCACCAAACTGGTAGCTTCTGGTATGGTCATAAAATAGCGGATGATATCTGGGTGAGTAACAGTTACAGGACCTCCCTCAGCAATCTGCTTCTTGAAGAATGGCACAACCGAACCATTACTGCCCAATACGTTGCCAAAACGTGTGGTAATGAATTTGGTGCAGTTAGTATCTTGTTGCACTTGCTTGAGAAACAATGATTGTACATATATCTCTGCAATACGTTTGGACGCTCCCATCACATTCGTGGGATTAACCGCCTTGTCGGTAGAGATCATAACAAAGCGTTTAGCACCATACTTTACTGCCATATCCGCCATATTCTTTGTTCCTAATACATTCGCCAAGATAGCTTGCGTAGGGAAATCTTCCATCAATGGTACATGCTTGTATGCTGCTGCATGGAAAATCACAGTAGGATGATACTCCGCAAACAGCTCCTCTACCATGCTCAAGTCTCGCACATCCGCAATGATAGGTACGAACTGAAGATTGGGATATTTTCTGCGCAAATCCACTGTCAGATCATGCAATGGCGACTCGGCAATCTCCATCAGAATGATAGCTTTGGGATTGAAACTAGCCACTTGACGTACAATCTCGCTTCCTATACTACCTGCACCACCCGTTACCAACACTACCTCATTCGACAACATGGCCTCTACATGATCTGTATTGAGATGAATCGTAGGACGCTCTAGCAGGTCTTCCACCTGAATGGACTCAATACGACCAATCTTCTGCATAGCATTGTCATATTGACTAGGCGAGTAGTCCGTGAAATAGGGAGTGGTGAGGATATGGATATTATTCTCTATGAAGATAGACAAGTCCTGTAGCGGATTCAGTTCCTTCATCTTGATAGGCGAGATAATCAGATTGTTGATGTTCTTGTTTTTCATCAATGCAATCAACTCATTGTTGAGCGGATACACCTTCAAACCTAGTAGATTGTGCTGTATATTATCTTTGGAATCAGAGACAAAGCCTACAGGACGATAATGACTTTCCATATTCGATTGCAACATCTTGGCAATTGACAGACCTGCCGATTTAGTTCCATAGATCAGCACCTTCTGTACACCATCGCTATGATGCGAGATGTATTCAAAGATAGTCTTGATACTCACGCGCCATGCAAAGAGCAATGTGATGCTTACAAAGATATAGATAATCAATATCGAGGTTAAGAATGGTGCACTCTGGTACATAGCGTACTTAATCACAACGTTGATGATAATCAACAACGCACCCGTAGAACCTACTGACAATGCTACCTTTACTGTATCTACAAAGGTGGAGTAGCGCAGAATACCAGAATAGGTATGGAATACCCAAAAGAATAGGCATTGTGTTACCATCACTAGGCCCATCTGCTCCCACAATGGGAGTGGAGCGTTCAGATCATAACCTACAATACTATCGCCAATCAAATAGCTAATCACAAACGCTACTAGTGCAATAAACAAATCCAGCAGCAATACGCCCCAACGAGGCAGGTAGCCAATATTGACCCAATGTGAAAAGAGGTCAGTCTTCTTGAGTTCGGTTACTTTCTTCATAGTGTTATCTTATAATGGCAGATTTGATGGTATCTACTATATAGCGCACGTCGTCATCTGATACATAGGGACCGGCTGGCAAGCACATTCCTACTTTGAATATAGCTTCACTCACACCATTCACATACGCAGGAACATGCTTATATACAGGCTGCTTGTGCATAGGCTTCCATACTGGGCGTGCCTCTATCTTAGCATCCAACATATATACGCGCAACGCTTCCACATTATCGTTTGGCTGACAATCCGTAACGGCTGTATCTACCGCATGTATCACACCCGCTGCACCACCTACGGCTGAGGTAATCACTTCCTTGTAGGCATTCTCTTGCCCCTTGATGCGCAATGTCGGAGCCAACTCTATTGTGCACAACCAGTAATTGGAATCATAGTCTGCAGAAGGAGCCTTGTGTACGGTAATACCCTCTACATCAGCCAACAATTCTTCATACAACGACTGCACATGTCTATGATGAGCAATATGCTCACAAGCAATTGACATCTGTCCACGACCTATACCCGCGCAGATATTGGACATACGATAATTGTAGCCGATTTCCTCATGCTGATAGTATGGATATGCTTCCCTAGCTTGTGTTGCATACCACATAACCTTATTCTTCAGCTCTGCATTCTCGCATAGTAGCGCACCGCCACCTGAGGTGGTAATCATCTTATTACCATTGAAACTCAGAACACCATACTTGCCAAATGTGCCCAACATCTGCCCCTTGTAGCACGAGCCAAAACCCTCCGCTGCATCTTCAATCACAGGAATATCATACTTCTCTGCTACTTCCATGATGCGCTCAATATTGTATGGCATTCCATACAAGGCTACAGGAATTATGGCTTTGGGCTTCTTGCCAGTCTTAGCAATACGATCTACTATAGCTTGCTCTAGCAAATCGGGATCCATATTCCAACTATCTTGCTCCGAGTCAATAAACACTGGAGTTGCACCCAAATAGGTAATAGGGTGGGAAGACGCGCAGAAAGTGAATGACTGCACGCACACCTCATCGCCTGCTCGCACTCCACAAGCAATCAGAGCTAAGTGCACAGCTGCGGTGCCCGAGGAGAGAGCAACTACCTCTTTCTTATTCCCATGAAACTGCTTGAGGTCTTCTTCAAAAGCATTTACGTTAGGACCCAAGGGGACAACCCAATTAGTGTCAAACGCCTCTTTGATATACTTTTGCTCCAAACACTCGTCCGACATATGTGCCAAACAGAGATATATCATCTTACGATTTTCTTTCATAACTTCTTTCCAAATGTAGAATCTTTAGAAGTGACCTAAAGATATAAAGCCTACAAAGGTACAGTTTTTTTTTTGATTATACAATAATCATTATACTTTTTGTAATAAAAATAAGCTATTACTTAATGTTTTAGCTAATGATTAGTTAGTGATTAGTTAGTGATTAGTTAGTGATTGTGCTAATCTTACGGAATCTTTGAACCATTTTTAATTCCTCCACACCAACGATCCACTGGCTTGGTGGGTAGCTAGTACCAATACTTCGGCTATCTGCACATGAGCTGGCGCACTGGCAGCGAAGTACACCACCTCTGCAATATCTTCGCCCGTCAATGGCTTAATGCCTTGATATACTTTATCGGCACGCTCTTTATCTCCAGCAAAGCGAGTCACGCTGAAGTTCGTCTCTACCAATCCTGGCTTCACATTCGTCACACGCAACGGTGTATCTACCAAGTCCATACGCAATCCATCGCTCAGCACTTTCACGGCGGCTTTCGTCGCACAATACACGCTGCCACCTGGGTATGCCGCATCACCTGCCACCGAACCGATATTAATGATATGACCCTTTCCGCGCTTTACCATACCGGGCACTACCAATCGCGTAATCATCAGTAGCGCGGTAATATTGGTATCAATCATCGTGTCGTAGTTCTCCTCTGTACCTTCATATTCTTTATCCATACCGAGTGCCAAGCCTGCGTTGTTTACCAGCACGTCAATAGCCTGATATGGCTCGGGTAGGGTAGCCAATGCTTTGGCTGCTGCTTCACGGTCACGCACATCGAAGGGCAATAACAAAATATCCACGCCATAGACGTTTTCTAACTCCGCTTTGAGCGCTTGCAGTTTGTCCACGCTACGGGCGTTTAATAATAAGGTGTATCCCTCCTGGGCAAACTTACGTGCACACGCGGCACCAATGCCAGATGATGCTCCTGTGATAAATACGATTTTAGACATGATGTTGTTATTTGTTGGTATAATCGTTACTCAGGTTATTATTTACATAGTATCATTACTCAGTCCAACCGCCGCCGAGAGATTTGTAGAGCGTAATCATGGCAATGTACTCATCTCGGATGGCATTGGAGAGATCAATCTCTGCATTCAAATAACTACGTTGTGCGTCTAGGACATCCATATAACTGATATGGCCATTGATGTGCTGGAAGTTAGCTAATTCTACATACTTCAGTGATGCATCGTGCAAGTTCTGCATGAGTACTACTTTCTCACTAGCAGATGAATACCCCACCACAGCATTATTCACTTCTTGGAAACACTGTAGTACTTTTTTCTCATACTGATAGCGTTGAGCATCGTATGCCTTAACGGCTGCGTTGTAGCGAGCTTTGCGTTTGCCAAAAGAGAAGATAGGCGAGGTTAGTTCACCAATCATATATGTCCATGGAGCAGCTAAGAACCCTCTAAAAGCATCGTTCTCCAAACCACCTTGTAGGTTTATCGTAAAGCGTGGAAATCTATCTGCCCACGCTATTCCCGCACGAGCCATTGCTGCTTTGAGATTTTGTTCTTCAGCACGCATGTCGGGTCGGCGTTTGAGCAGATCGGATGGGAAACCGACAGCCAATTCTACTTGATTCTTTTGATAGGTACGTATATCAGATCGTTCAATAGCCATAGGCATTTGTCCTGTAAGCAAAGCAATATGGTTCTCTTTGCTCTCTATTTTACGTTGTAGGTCAGGGATAAGCGCAGCGGTACTGGCATACTCCACCTCTGCTTGTTGGTAAGGTATTTCGGAGGTGAGTCCTCCTTCAAAACGCAGTTTGGCCTTGTCGCGGTCTTCCTTACGTGTTTCTACTGTGCGCGTGATGATACGTAGCTCATTGTCGAGTGCCATCAGTTCCACATATGCAGTTACTACTTCTGCCACCAATGTCATCTGCAAAGCGCGTTGCCCTTCTACACTTGCCAAGTATTTGGCTAGGGCTTCGCGATTGGCCCAACGTACTCTACCGAAGAAATCTACCTCCCAAGAGAGTGTTCCTACAGCAGCTACCTCAAGGTCGTTGGCAGGGGTAGAATTGGTATGACGGGTGGTTTCGTAGTCTATATGCGCTTCCGCATTCAGCGATGGGAAGAAATCAGCTTTGGCCACGCGATGAAGTTTCTCTAACTCTTGCATGCGTGCTGCTGCAGCAAGCAGGTCTTTATTGTAAGTCAGTGTTTGTTGTACCAATGACTGCAAAAGGGTGTCAGCAAATATTTCTGACCAATGCAAGTCTGCCAGCGACATCGAGTCTGATGCGATGGTGTCAATAATCTGCTCTGGTAAAGTGACTTGAGGATCTACGCAATGCTTACGCAAGGAGCAACCTGTCAGACTGAGGACTACAAGAATAGATAGAATGACATAGCGGTTTGCTGTGTGATATAGTGTGGTAGGTCTCATTTTTTCTTTCTCCTATTTTTGAGGTACTCTTTCAACTTGTGAATACAAACGAAGAAGAAAGGCACTAATACTATTCCAACTGTGATAGCCACCAACATGCCGAAGAATACACCGATACCGATACTCTGACGGCTGGCAGAGCCAGGACCAGTAGCCCATACTAGCGGTAACATGCCTAATATAAAGGTCAGCGAGGTCATCACGATAGGGCGGAATCGTAGGGTAGCAGCGTGTATGGCTGCTTGTACTACCTCCACGCCATTCTGTACCTGCTCCTGTGCAAATTCTACGATAAGAATAGCATTTTTAGCCGCCAAACCAATGAGCATCACTAATCCGATTTGGAAATAAATATTGTTCTCTATTCCGCAAATGGCTATACCTACGAAAGCACCCAAACAAGCAATAGGCAATGATAGCAGTACAGCCAATGGCACAGACCAACTCTCGTATTGAGCTGCTAAGAAAAGGAAAACAAAGAGAAATGCTAACAGGATGACTATACCTGTTTGTCCGCTCTGTTGCTTCTCTTGGAAAGAGAATCCACTCCATTCCACACCTGCCTCTTGTGGTAATCGTTCGCGTACAATCTCCTCCAGCACATCCATCGCCTGTCCCGAACTATAGCCATTGGCAGCTTCGCCAGTGATTGAAGCGGCATAGTACATATTGAAGCGTTTGATAGTACCAGGACCTGTAGTATAGGTGGTCGTGCCGAGCGAAGTAATAGGTATCATTTGTCCACCATTGCCCTTCACGAAGTAGAGGTTCATATTATTGCGGTGTGCACGATAGCGCTCATCGGCTTGCAGATAGACGCGATAGACACGATTGAAAAGGTTGAAATCATTGACATATACAGAGCCCGTGTAGGTCTTCATCGTGGTGAAGATATCTGCTACAGATACACCCATAAGTTTCGCCATATCACGATCCACATTGATATAGAGTTGAGGTATCTCATCCTGCATTGAGGAAGATACACGCGCCAACTCTTTGCGTTGCGAAGCATAGTGTAGTAGAGTATCGGTGGCTGCTTGCAAGTCACCATAAGTCATATTTCCTTTGGCCTCAATAGCCATCTCAAAGCCGCCCGATGAGCCTAGTCCAGGGATTACAGGTGGAGAGTTGAGATAAACTTTTGCCTCTGGATATTGGCTTAAGTGCTCGCGTACAATCTCCATCGTCTGACTTAGGTCTTTCTCCTTGCGCTCGTCCCATGGGTGCATGATGACAGTGAGTTGGCTATGCGACTGGCTGGTACCTAATCTAGGACTGCTACCCGTCACATTTAGCACATGCTCCACATCGGGTAGAGTCATTAGGTACTCCATCGCGCGATTAGTCACTTCACGAGTACGCTCCAGCGATGCGCCTTCTGGTAACTCCAACTCTACTGTGAAATAGCCCTGATCTTCGCTCGGAATGAAACTCTGTGGAATAAACCGCATCATCACAAAGATAAGCACTATGCTGACAATATAGCCGCTGAAGATACGTTTGGGGTGTGCTACGGCACGGCGTATCATATTACCATACACCACATTACCTTTGTCCAACCAGCGGTTGATAGCACGGAAGAGTGCATTCTTTGGGGTTTCTAAATGTGCAGGGCGCAAGAATTTGGAGCACATAACAGGGCTTAATGTTAGCGCCACCACTGTGGAGATAATCACAGATACTGCAATGGTAATAGTAAACTGACGATAGAGCATGCCTGATATGCCTGATAAGAAACTCACAGGCACAAAGACGGCGCAGAGCACTAGCGAAGTGGCTATCAGTGCCCCACCGATATTACGCATCGCTTTTTTGGTGGCTTCATAGGGGGTGAGATGCTCGGTTCGCATCAACATATCCACACTCTCTACCACTACGATAGCGTCATCCACCACTGTGCCGATAGCCAGCACTAATCCCAAGAGCGTCAGCGTGTTGAGTGTGAACCCGAAAGCCAACATTACGCCGAAAGTACCTATCAGCGAGATAGGCACGGCGATAGCAGGAATTAGCGTAGCACGCCAACTTTGTAGTGAGAGGAATACCACCAAAATGACTAACAATAATGCTTCGAAAAGCGTCTTATATACCTCGTTGATAGACTGCGAGATATAATCGGTCATGTCAAATGGAATGTCGTATGTGATACCTTGAGGAAAACGTTTGCTGATTTCCTTCATGGTTTTCTTAACTTGTTTGGATACCTGCATGGCATTCATGCCTGGCAACATCTTGATTTCAAGCACAGCAGCGTTTTCACCATTGATACCACTCTCTGTGGTGTACGATTGTGCCTCTAATGCTACATCTGCCACATCGCGCAGACGCAGAATTGAACCATCGCTATTGGCTTTGATAACAATGTCCTCAAACTCGTTAATGTTCGATAATCGTCCGCGGGCTACAATAGGGATAGTGATATCGATGCCCTCCATCGGTTGCTGTCCCATTACACCAGCTGCCGACTCGCGGTTCTGCTCCTTGATGGCATTGGTCACATCCTGCACTGTCAATCCCATAGCTGCCAAACTCTCAGGACGAACTTTGATTTGCATGGCGTAGTAGCGACTACCTATATTAGACACTTGCCCCACACCATTCACACGACGCAGCGCGTCCAGCACATTCAGCGTAGCGTAGTTGCTCAAGTATATCTCATCAAACTTGGGGTCGTTGGACTTGAGCGTGATAGTCATCAGTTTGCTTGATGCTTGCTTGTCAATGGAGATACCATTTTGCACCACCTCTTGCGGTAGGCGGGCTTCGGCATCCTTCACCCGATTTTGCACCTCCACTGCTGCTAAGTCAGCATCGGTGTCAATGTCAAAAGTCAACGTGGCGGAGAATGTTCCATTGTTCGAACTGCGAGATTCCATATACAACATACCTGGTGTACCATTCAGCACCTGTTCAATAGGTGTAGCTACAGCTTGCGATACTGTTTCTGCACCTGCGCCAGGGTATGATGCCGACACTTTCACCACAGGAGGGACTATATTAGGGTATTGGTCAATAGGCAATAATGCCAAACCAATACATCCCACCAGCACAATGATGATGGAGATGACAGTAGAGAATATAGGTCTATCTATAAAAAAATCACTCTTCATCTGTAGTCTTGTTTACGATACTAACTTGCATACCATGTGAGAGTTTGTGGAATCCCTCCACGATAATCATCTCATCTCTACCCAATCCGCGCTCTACCACCACTTTGTTCGGAATTTCGGGGCCAAGTTCAATAAAACGCTTCTCCACGATATTATCTTGACGCACTACAAAGACATACGCACCGCCCTTCTCTATCACCAAGGCCTTTGTGGGAACTACGATAGCGTCCTCGCGCACATCCAACAGCAGTCTTACGCGAGTCAGCTGACCAGGCAGAAGGATATGATTGGGGTTAGGCATCTGCGCACGTACTGAGAAAGTTCCCGTGTTGGGATCTACCTGTGGGTCCGCAAAATCTACGATACCAATAAAGGGGTATTCGGTGTTATCTGCCAAAGTAATAGTGATATACGGATTCCAATTACGCTCTTCTATTTTCTGTCCGAGATTTACATTACGCTCCTTGCTGCGCAAATAGTCCAGACCTGTCATACTGAAATTTACTTGCACGGTATCGCTATTCACGATAGTCGCCAAGAGCGATTTACCGCCAGGACCAACCAGCGTACCAATGTCGGCACTACTCTCGCTGATAAAACCCGAGATAGGCGAACGCACAGTGGTATAACTAAGCGCAATCTCAGCTTGTACTAAGTCGGCTTCGCTCATGATTACTTCGGCTTTTGCGCTCTCATATGCAGCAATAGCATTATCAAGATCAAGTTTACTTGCTGCATTTTGTTCATACAGAGGTTGGATACGAGCTAAGTTACGCTCAGCCTTTTGTGCATTAGCTTGATCCTTATTGAGTTGCGCTTTCGCTTTCTCCACACGAGCACGGTAGAGTTTAGGGTCAATAGTGAAGAGAATATCATTCTTCTTTACATATCCACCTTCTGCAAAGTGCATACGCTCGAGGTATCCCTCCACGCGCGCGCGTACCTCTACATATTGCTTCGCGCGAATCTTACCCGTATATTCGCCATACACTTCCACATTCTGTAGTATGACTGGTTCTGCTTCCACAGTCGGATATACAGGTGCTTCGGGCTTGGGCCAACAGAGGAAGACAATGAGCCCAATCAGTAGAACAACGATGCCAATCAGTAAGTATATACTCCACTTAGGAAGTCCCTTAAATTGCTGTACTCCAGTAGTTATTTTATTTTTTACTTGCGAACCCGCATTCGCTAGGCGTTCGGTAGGAATATTAATTTGCATATTTGTAATCTTAATAAAATTCTCAATGATGTTATTTTAACCTACAAAATTACTACATTTTTTTTGTATATACAAGTTTGATACTATATTTTATACTATTTTTATATTACTCCTTGTATTATTCCTTCATCGCATTAAAAAGTCGCTCGCAAATTCCTCTCATGTGTTCTTTATCGTTTATGATGGTTCTGAGTGCAGTCAGCCCCTCTACATTGCGCTTCGAATGAAGCCAAAGGCGCATATATCCGCCTTCGGCATATTTCTCCAGCATGTGTTCGTATGCTCGTTCAAAGTGCCATTCGAAGTCAGCATCGGGATTTTGCTTCATACCAAACTGCAATGCGCGTCTGAGTATCGTTTCAGGGTCAATATGTCTATCGGCTTCGGCTACGATGGCGCCATAGATAGTTCGTGGTGCATATTTGCTGCTAGCACGATGGTCTTCCACCGCATCGCGCATGATGCAACGTTGCTCTTCGGTGAAGAACTGTGGCAGTATGGGGTCTGCCATCAGTATCTCACCTGAATGGATATGATGTAGTTCCCGATCTACTTCTAGTCCTAAATCATGGAAGGCAGCAATCGTGTATGACATATCCAGGTCAGCTCCATGTTCTTCGGCAAGCACCATACTCTCTTGAATCACACTCTCCGCATGATCTCTTTGGTGCCCCTTGTCAAACGCCGCATAGCGTGGCAAAATCTGTTGCTCTATATATTCGTACAGTGTCATTACCTATATACGATTTTGACTTTGCAAAGGTACAAAAAAAAATGTACATGCGCAAGAAAAAACAATGATTATAATACAAAAAATAGAGGACTCATTTTGTGAGCCCTCTATCTTTATTTAAATCCTTCGCATTAACGCTGTATGCGTCCTTATCCTCCGAAATTATCGAACATAATCATGTCATCCTCAACACCCAGCGAGTGCAAGAGGTCAAGCACTGTCTTTGCCATCATAGGAGGACCGCAGAGGTAGTACTCGATGTCTTCTGGAGCGTCGTGTTGCTTCAGATAGGTGTCGCCCAAGACTGGAGCAATGAAGCCAGCGGTATATTTAACACCCAAAGCATCTGCCTTAGGATCTGGACGGTCCAACGCCAAGTGGAAATGGAAGTTAGGATACTCTTTCTCCAATGCCAAGAAGTCCTCCATGAAGAATACCTCATCAATAGCACGTGCACCATAGAAATAGTGCATCTCGCGGTCGCGAGTGTGCAAAGTCTTCAACATGTGCATGATCTGTGCACGCAATGGAGCCATACCAGCACCACCACCGACCCAAATCATCTCGCGCTTGCTATCGAAGATAGGGTGGAAGTCACCATAAGGACCTGACATCGTTACCTTATCACCTGGTTTGAGGTTGAAGATATAGGTAGAAGCGATACCACATGGTACATCCATGAAGCCAGGACCTTGCTCTTTTGGTTTGAATGGTGGGGTAGCGATACGCACTGTCAAAGTGATGATATCACCCTCGTCTGGGTAGTTAGCCATAGAGTAAGCACGCACAGTAGCCTCAGTATTCTTTTGCTTCAAGCCAAAGAGTCCGAACTTCTCCCATGCTGGTACATACAAGTCGCCGATCAACTCACGGTCGAAATTGTTGTAATCGATATCGTACTCAGGGATGAGGATTTGTGCATACGAACCAGGCACGAAGTCCATGTGCTCGCCTGGAGGCAATTGCACCTTGAACTCCTTGATAAAGGTAGCCACATTGCGGTTGCTGATAACGGTGCACTCCCATTCCTTAACGCCGAGCACAGACTCGTCTAACTTGAGTTGCATATCGCTCTTAACTTTCACTTGGCAACCAAGACGCCAGTGGTCTTTTTGTTGTTTGCGGGTGAAGTGAACCGTCTCAGTAGGGAGGATCTCGCCACCACCTTCGAGCACTTGGCACTTACATTGACCGCACGAACCCTTACCACCACAAGCAGATGGCAAGTGTACGCCTGCTTCGCCCATAGCACCAAGCAATGTGCCACCAGCAGGGATATGATATTCCTTATCACCGTTGATAACCACTTTTACGTCGCCCGAAGGAACGAGGTATTTCTTAGCTACCAAGAGAATCACTACTAACAGGAGAATCACAGCAAGGAAAACTCCTACAGAATATAAAATTGCTAACATATTCATAATTTTACAGATGTTAGATGTTAGACCACTTCGTTGTTAGAACGCTCACTTAGTTCGCTGTTAGATTTTTTCTAGCGTATCCAATTTCTTCTTGAAACTGATAGCCATTCGTTGAAGATTATCTAATCTGTCCTGTATTTGGACAGAAGCAATGTGGTCAATGTATCCTATACGCTCACAAAGAATGATTTGCGTATGTAATTCGTACATAGAGCCCATTGCGATACTGATAAAATGAGAAAACTCTTTATCTGTATTTCTTCCTGCGCCTTCTGCGATGTTAGAAGGGATAGATACTGCGGCACGATTCATCTGCGAACATAATCCATATTTTTCCTCTGCAGGAAAATGATTGGTAGTTCGATAGATGATCTCCACGATGTCCATCGCCTCTTGCCATATTTGAAGATTATTGTAATTGTGCATAATCCTTTGAATCTAACTTCTAACAGCGCGTAAGCGCGTTCTAACTTCTAACAGTGAAACGGTCTATTTTTCTATTAAATGTTAAGACCACTGAAACACATAAACGCCATAGCCATCAGACCTACTACGATGAAGGTGATACCCAAGCCTTGTAATGGACGTGGCACGTCGTTGTACTCCATTTTCTCGCGGATACCTGCAAGGCAGACGATAGCGAGCAACCATCCGATACCAGAACCTAATGCGTAAGCAAACGCATCACCGAGGTTAGCAATTGCTTTTACGTTCTCTGGCTCGAGCAAGATACGTTGTTGCATAAAGAGCGAACCACCCATGATGGCGCAGTTTACTGCAATCAATGGCAAGAAAATACCCAACGAAGCATAGAGCGAAGGAGAGAACTTCTCAACCACCATCTCCACGAGTTGTACGATAGCTGCAATCACCGCAATAAAGAGGATGAATGACAAGTAACCCAAACCAAGTGGATTGAGCACATGCACTTGCAACAAGTAGTTTACAGGCAAGGTGATCGCCAACACGAAGATGACTGCTACGCCCAAGCCAGCACTTGTTTTTACATTCTTGGACACAGCCAAGTATGAACACATACCCAAGAAGTATGCGAAAATCATGTTGTCAGCAAAAATGCTGCGAACAAATAAACTAATAGCGTGTTCCATATTACTTCAACTCTTT
>JAZNKZ010000003.1:0-16102 GCA_045578815.1 Paludibacteraceae bacterium | reverse complement strand
GCTTGTCGGTCAAGATTATGTGCGCAAGATGATTATCCAAGGCAAGAGCGAAGAAGATATTCGCACCTGCTGGCAAGACGATGTGGCTAAATTCAAAAATCAACGCCGCCCTTATCTCCTCTATGAGGAATAGTTTAAAGTTTATAGATTATAGTTTAAAGGCTCAGATATATGAATCCATTAACCATTCTTATTGTAATAGCATGCTACTTTGCATTGCTTTTCTTGATATCCTACCTTGCTGGTCGTAAGGCGGATAATGCAGGTTTCTTTTCGGGCAACCGCAGCAGCAACTGGCTGCTAGTAGCCATGTCCACCATTGGCGCAGCCATTTCAGGCGTCACTTTCGTCAGTGTACCAGGTATGGTTGCCACTTCGGGTTGGGCATACATGCAGATGGTGCTCGGCTTCACCGTAGGTCAGTTCCTCATTGCTTATGTACTGATTCCGCTGTACTACAAGCTCAACCTCACCTCTATCTACCAATACCTGCAACAGCGTTTTGGCATGAGCACGTATAAATCGGGCGCATGGCTCTTCTTTGTGAGCAAGATGCTCGGTGCTAGTGTACGCCTCTTCGTGGTGAGTGAGGTGCTTCAGCTGCTGGTATTCGACAAACTGGCAGTACCCGTACCATTCTGGGTCAATGCCATCATCACCGTGCTTATTGTCTATCTCTGCACCTTCAAGGGCGGTGTCAAGTCGCTCATCTGGACTGACCTACTGAAGACCTGCTGCCTTATTCTATCCGTGGCACTCTGTATCTATTTCGTGCTTCGCGCGGGCGTGAATATAGAAGGTTGGGGTAATAGCGATATGACTCGTACTTTCTTCTTTGATAATCCTAAAGAGGGTACCTATTTCTGGAAGCAGTTCTTAGCGGGTGTCTTCCTTGTGATTGCTACCACAGGTTTGGATCAAGACCTTATGCAGCGCACCCTTTCCTGCAAGAACCCTCGCGAGAGCCAGAAAAACCTCATCGTGGGTGCACTGATGCAGATCGTTGTGATTGGTCTCTTCCTCTTCCTTGGTTTCTTGCTCTATTCGTATGCTAACCAAATGGGAATAAGCGAGGTAGCTAATCTCAAGGGCGATGATGTCTTCCCATTCTTGGCGACGGGCAACTACTTCCCTGTGATTGTAGGCATCCTCTTTATCATTGGTTTCATCGCAGCTGCTTACTCCGCAGCAGGTGGCGCACTCACTGCACTCACCACCTCCTTTACAGTGGATATTCTCAACAAGGAGAATGATGCTAAGTTAACTAAAATTCGCACTTGGGTGCATATTGGTATGGCTGTTTTGATGGCGGTGTGCATCTATGTGATTCACTTGCTCAACGATGACTCTGTCATCCAGACTGTGTATAAGGTGGCTAGTTACACCTATGGCCCATTGCTGGGTATGTTCTGCTTCGGCATCTTCACCAAGCGTCAGGTACGCGACCGTTGGATTCCAATCGCTGTCATCGCTGCTCCTGTCATCACATGGATCATCGATGTGAATTCAGCGGAGTGGTTCAATGGTTATGTGTTCTCTCACGAGCGCCTCATTCTCAACGCGCTACTCACCATTGTGGGTATGCTGCTACTCATCAAGCCAACCAAGAAACAAGCATAATATATCGTTTTTTCATACATCTATAATAAGAATAACCAGCCGTTGGCTGGTTATTCTTGTGTATGTACTCTTTATTATTTCTTTAGCGTAAATTTAGCAGGTTCTCCTTCTGCAGCATTAGGAGCAATCCATACATGGAAATCACCTTTCTCGGCAGAGAAAGCATACTGTCCAGCACTACCCAAACTTGCACCTTCGGAAAGATGCCAATACGCTAAGTCTTCTTCGGTCAGTTCGAAAGTGACAGTACGTGTTTCACCAGCAGGAATCTCTACACGTTGGAAACCTTTGAGTTCACGTAGTGGACGAGTGAGTGAACCTACTACATCGCGAATATAGAGTTGTGGCACCGCTACTGCATCGCGGTTGCCCGTGTTGGCGATTTCGCACGAGGCAACGAGGTGATCAGGTGATGAGGCGTTGAGACAGGTATCGGATAGCACGACCGGACTGTACTCAAACGTTGTATATGTCAAGCCATATCCAAAAGGATATTGTGGTTTATTACCATACTCCAACCAATAGCTAGATTCGCCCACGGAGAATTGATACGCACGTAGAGGGATGTCGTTGATCAGCTTAGGTGACTTGGCCATTACGCGACTTGGCATCTTATAATTATAGTAGAATGGTATTTGTCCCACACTCATCGGGAAAGTCATAGGTAGGCGTCCAGAAGGAGCCACCTTACCCATGATTAGGTTAGCCAATGCAGGTCCTTGCATGGTACCACCATGGAAGGCGTATATCACAGCATCCACTCGGTCAATATCCTCGCTTATACACAATGGGCGTCCTGCCATCACGGTTAGCACTACAGGTTTGCCAGTGGCTTTGATTGCGCGTAGTTGCTCCGATTGGTCACCCGGTAAGTCTAGTTCGGCACGGCAGCGTGCTTCGCCAGAGAGGATACTCTCCTCACCTGCGAAATACAACACTACATCTGCTTGCTTGGCCAAGCGAGCAAGTGTGGTGATATTCTCCTTATTATACTCGCGTGACCAGTGTTCCCCTTGCTGCTCAATCAGGCGAATTTTGCCCTCATTAGCCAGTTCACGGAAAGCCATCATAGGGGTGATGGTCATTGCATCATCTTTGTCAAAGCACCATGTGCCATTCTGCTCGTGAGGAGCGTTGGCCATAGGGCCGCAGACGAGGACGGTAGGTTTGGAGGCGATGAGGCTATTAGGCGATGAGGCGAGAGGCAGGATATTGTTGTTCTTGAGCAATACAGCGGATTCCTCTGCTGCTTTTTGGGCAGCAGCAAGGGCTTCAGGAGTAAAATACTCTGGTGTTTCTGTATAGCAATAAGGATTATCAAATAGTCCAAGACGGAACTTCATTCGCAAGATATTGCGCACACAATTATCAAGCAAATCTTCGCTCACTTTGCCTTCCTCCACCAGTTCTTTCAAATGGCGAGGATATCCCTTGCTCTCCATATCCATATCCATTTGGGCATCAATACAGAGTTGTGCTGCCTCTTTCAGATTGGCTGAATTGCCTTGATTATTCATATTTTGTAGCGAAGCCCAGTCAGAAATTAGTACTCCGTCAAACTGCCATTCATCACGCAGGATATCTACATTCAGGTGTTTGTTGCCCGAAGCAGGTACACCGTTCAGGTCATTAAACGCGCACATGATAGATAGTGAACCCGCATCAATAGCCGCTTTGAAGGGTGGTAGGTATGTCTCGCGGAGTTGAACCTCAGGAATCCAAGTGGAGTTATAGTCGCGTCCACCTTCTGACGCCGAATATCCCGCAAAGTGCTTGACGCAGGCTGCCATACGGATAATGGAGTCATTTCCTTGATAGCCACGTACCGCAGCAGCGCCCATGACCGATGCTAGATACGTATCTTCGCCATATCCTTCTGCCACGCGTCCCCATCGAGGGTCACGCGCTACATCCACCATAGGTGAGAAGGTCCAACGGAGTCCAGCCTGCATAGCTTCTTCTGCGGCTATACGTGCACCCTCTTCCACCACAGCAGGGTCGAAAGTAGCTGCTTGACCTAAAGGTATAGGAAAGATCGTGCGAAAACCATGTATCACGTCGCGCGCGAAAATCATAGGAATACCCAGACGAGATTCTTCTACTGCGATACGTTGGTAATAATTAGCTTCCGCACCTACACTATTGAGCATCGAGCCAGCACCATTACGAATCTGCTCGGCAATATCTTCGGAATACTGTCCACCGCAGACTTGCGTCATTTGCGCCACTTTTTCTTCCAGTGTCATCTGCGACAGTAAGTTGTCTATTTGCTTTTCTATGGGATCTTGTGGCTGACAAGCAACCATCGCCAACAAGGCAAAGAAGAGAAAAATGCGATATTTCATGATTAGTATCGTTAAAAAGGTTAATATGTTTTATCTACATCATTTGTAGATACCAACTTCATCTAGTAATTCACCAGAATGAATTTTATAGGTACGCACATTCAGTGCATTAGGAGTGATTTGCACATATTCGTACACGGGTTCGCCTGAATAAGCAGAGTCATATTTTGAATTTTTCTTGACAGCATATTCCTTATTCGAAGCGTTGGTAGCTATAAATATGGTAGGTTCTTCTTTTTTCCAGAATCGTGCTTGGTATTGTACTGCGTGGCGCACATAGTTGTGGTCGTGACCGGAGAACACCACATCTGCCTCGCGCATAGCATCTCTAAATGCCAACCATATCAGCGGGTTGCTTCTGCCATCCGCAGTGCTATATACAGGGTGATGCATCATCACTATAGTGAACTTATCACCTGCCCCACGCAAGGTGTTTTTTAGCCAAAATTCTACTTGTGTATAGTCAGACATACGATGCAGACCATCCGTGTCAATAGCTATTAATCGCAGGTGTGGGAAGTCCACATAATAAGTTGTACCCAAGAATCGAGCAGGACCATTCTGCGGATTAGGGAAGATTGTTTTCCAATGCTCAGGCAGGGTTTTCACCACACCTTTGAGGTATTCGTGATTGCCTGGAATAGCTACGATAGGTAGGGAGTCGAGACGTGTACCTAATAACGATTGATACATCATCTGCTCGTAATACATATACGGACGCTCCATCCAATCGCCCATCTGTGCCCAGAATTGTATATCCGAATGGCGCTCAGATAGAGCAGCCATTTGGTCGTTAGTGAGCGAATTGTGAATATCGCCCAATAAAAGGAAAGACAGCGTGTCGCGCTGTAATACGCGCAACACACTATCATTATTCATTGTAATGAACTGATGAGTAATTTTCTCTCCAGTCCACTCTGGTTCGGGTGGATTACCAAACCATGCTTCCCAGCGGATGGCACAAGTAGTAGCGCCACCTGCCAGAAGGCAAAGCATGATAATCCATCCTATCCAACGACGCATTAGAATGGGAGATCAGTAGTTTCATCTACGCCTGCAGCAGCGTCGAATGTCTCCACATTAGCTTGTGGAGCAGCTACGGGTTGAGCTGCAGGAACAACTTGTGGAGCAGCAGCGTCAACTATGCCTTGTTGAATCTTCCATGCACGGATAGAGGTGTACCAACGGCCGTTGAACTCGCGGCTCTCGATGTCGAAACTAACGGTTACAATATCATCCAATTGGCATGGGTTAGCTTTGATACGGTCTTCGCCAAACACCTCAAAATGCACCTTGCGAGGATATTGTTCCTGTGTCTCAAGTACGTATGCTTGCAGTTTCCACTCTTTGCCAGAGGTTTTGCTTACGCCACCTTGCTCTGGCAATACTTGTATAATCTTACCTGAAATTTCCATATTCTTAACCTTTGATTGCTGCTACGCCTGGGAGCACTTTACCCTCGATTGCCTCGAGCAATGCGCCACCACCAGTAGAGATATAACTTACGCGGTCAGCCATACCGAACTTGTTGACACAAGCTACGCTATCGCCACCACCAATCAAACTATATGCACCTTCGTCGGTAGCTTTAGCAATTGCCTCAGCGATTGCCTTAGAACCAGCAGCGAAGTTATCGAACTCAAACACACCTGCAGGACCGTTCCAAAGGATAGTTTTTGCACCTTCGATAGCAGCAGCAAATGCTTTGCGGCTCTCTGGACCAGCGTCCACACCTTCCCAACCCTCTGGGATAGCGTTGCTTGGGCATACTTGTGTGTTCGCATCATTAGAGAATGCGTCAGCAGCTACACAGTCAGTAGCCAATACGAGGTTCACACCTTTTGCCTTAGCTTGAGCGATGATATCAAGTGCCAACTCCAATTTGTCGTTCTCGCAAATAGAGTTACCAATCTCGCCACCATTGGCTTTAGCGAAAGTATAGGTCATACCACCGCAGAGGATGAGGTTGTCCACCTTGTCCATAAGGTTCTCGATGATACCAATCTTGGTAGAAACCTTAGAACCACCCATGATAGCGGTGAAAGGACGTTTGATATTAGAGAGGATGTTATCCACAGCTTGTACCTCTTTCTCCATGAGGTAGCCGAGCATCTT
The DNA here is from genome assembly GCA_045578815.1 of Paludibacteraceae bacterium. Taxonomy (GTDB): domain Bacteria; phylum Bacteroidota; class Bacteroidia; order Bacteroidales; family Paludibacteraceae; genus Colicola. The sequence goes on along the minus strand of JAZNKZ010000003.1, from coordinate 10,022 downwards.
GTTATCTGCATCGAAGTAGTCAGCGATAACTGCGGTAGAAGCGTGTTTGCGGTGAGCAGTACCGAAAGCGTCGTTTACATAGCAGTCAGCATAGCTTGCGAGGGTCTTAGCGAACTCTTTTTGGCTTGCCTTCATGGCTTTTTTAGCCTCGTCGTATGCAGGATCCTCTTTGTCAATACCTACTGGTTTGCCTTCCTCTTCTGGATAGTAGCGGAGGTTCTCAAGGAGAAGCACTTCGCCTGCTTTGAGTGCAGCAGCCTTATCAGCAGCTTTAGCGCAATCCTCAGCGAATTGTACTGGAGCACCGAGTGCAGCACTAACAGCGTCAACGATTTGCTTCAAGCTATATTTAGCAACTACTTTGCCTTTTGGTTTACCCATGTGGCTCATGATGATGAGCGCACCACCCTCTTCGAGGATGTGTTTGAGGGTTGGCAACGCACCGCGGATACGGGTGTCGTCGGTGATTTGTCCGTTCTCGTTCAATGGCACATTAAAGTCCACGCGAACAATCGCTTTCTTTCCAGCGAATTTGTAATCATTAATTGTCATAATCGTATAATTTAGTTGTTAGTATAGTATTGTGTAGGGTTGTGTAGGGTTGTATAGGGTTGTATAGTATTGTGTAGGGTTGTATAGGGTTGTGTAGTATTGTGTAGGGTTGTGTGGTGTAGTGTGGTACACTTTTGCCCAATTTGGGTGCAAATTTACAACAAAAAATGCACATACGCAAAAAAATGAATACTTTTTTGTAAAAATGATAGATGATCTATCAAATATATGGCTACCAGAAAAGCATATGTTTGGAATATCAGAAACGCTGAAAGTGGGCGGAATTTGACAAAAAAGTTCAAAAAACAGCAAATAAAATCCCCATCACATCGTATTTTATGCGCTTGCGGCTCAAAAAAGTGTATTTTTTTGCATTTTTCAGCTCAAATTGAGCCGCAAATTCAAAAAAAAGTCGTATCTTTGCACCGCAAACGCACTATTCGTTTTCGTTAGATGCTTTGCTTGCTTATAAAAAAGAAATCGTGCTTCACGTGGAAACACGATTTCTTTTGTTGTTTGTACCAAGTTAGGTAGTAGAGGTTAATCCATGATACCTGGGGTACCTGAACCTCCTCCGAGGTCTAGCACGCTACCTACCATAATGGCACTTTGTCCAAGCATTTGGATGTGCTCTGTTTTAGGTATTTGATATGATTTTTTCATAATTCGTTGTATTGTAAGGGTTGTATAGGATGTTTAGTATCGTATAGGGATTATTCGATTCGTTGGCCTTGTGCGTTGTATTGTTGCTCACCTCGGATGATGATAAGTCGTCCGTCTTTAATCACCTTCTGTGCTTTATTCTCAGGAGCAGTTACCATTGGTATAGATGTCGCCTCGTTGTCCTCAAATATCACGCGAGCACGGAGTGGAGTTGGCGATGCTGAGGTAAAGAACGCACGCAAACCTAGCAATGGTTGCTCGTAGTCACCAGCACAATACAATGCGTTGTTGGATAGGTAGTATTGGGTAGATTGATCCAATGTGCCTCCACCATCCAATACTGGTACCATCGTTACCTCACCTAAATCCACAGGGTGCAATTCTGTACTAATCACTACATCTTCAATAGTAAAGCCATCCTCTGCATCGTATCCACTCGTAGTTTGCAGGATATATGGCTTGCCTGCTTCGATGGAAGTAGTACGATAGAATTGCAAGTGAATTTCCTCGCCAGCATCTACAATGTTATAGAACTCATATACGGTAGCATTTCCGAAATAAGTACTGATTTGCGTAGCGCTCATATCAAATGGCAAGGTGAGTGTCAAGATCTTATTCGCACCGAAGTTGCGAGTGACTGTAGCTGTAACTGTCTTGCCGTCGTATGGAGCGAGTATAGTAGTATTATCAGCGTTTTCGTCGATGGTGACGGTGATGATAGTTTCTATCCATTTTGCGTAGAGTGTACCATCAGTGTTTTCATCCACCGTTGTCACAGCTGCACCAGAGAAGTCAGAAGAGGTGTACCAACCATCAAATTCATAGCCCTCCTTGTATGGAGCATTCAGTACAACTTCCTCTGTAGGCTGAGTTGGCATTGGGAATGTCTGACCCCAGTAAGGAGCGAATGCAGTAATGTGTGCTTCTACGCCCGTAAAGTCAACGGCGTCAATATAGTCAGTTGAGTGGGCATTATCCTCACCAAAGAAGTTACCAATAGTATAGGTCAATACTCCAGCTCCGGATGTAGGCTGTGTTTTCGCTCCATTAGCAGCATCCATCTTCTTGTATTGTGTAGCAGCCACTGCATCTACATATGTTGCCAACCAACCCCATTTATGTGCGTAAGTAGCATCTGTAAAGAGTTCCATAAGAGCTACTCGATCATCTACGCTGGTAATCGTAGTAGGAATACCTTTTGATGAGTTACCAATACCAAGTTGTTCTTCATAAGAAACATTTGTACGAGCAGAACCAGAGTATGCTCTCCAATCATCCAAAAGGGCGTTATACATATCCTTCTTACTTGTCCATCCGTACTGATTCCATACACCGCCATTGAGTTCGTAAACTATTTCTGGTAGTGCCTCAAAGTTAGCAACGAGAGTTACATCTTCTGCAGGAACAGTATAATCGAAACTTGCATCTGTAGAAACCTCCTCTGCATTCTTAGTCCAATTTACAAAGCGATAGCCAGTATTAGCAGTTGCAGTAACTTCTAGCGTAGCGCCTTCTACAGCATTGCCACCATCACTAACACTTACTATACCACCTTCAGCAGGATTTGCAACAACAGTTACTGTATATCTTGCTTCTTTCATGATTATTTGTGACTCAGGAGCAGGAACGGTGCAAGTGTTGGTATTGGTAGGAAGTACATATTTGTAGAAACGCTCAGTGCCAGAGTTCACCACATACAAGTCACCCGCATAGTCAAATGCAAGACCATCTATATTAGCACCACTCAAAGTAGGAGTAGTCGCAAATTTAGTCAATGTAGGTACGCCTGTTGTTTCGTCGTATGTTACATTAAAGAGTTCCACAGCAGCATCACGACCTTGTGCTAATATCTGACGATTAATATCGTATGCTAATGCACCACGGTAAGAACCGCCTGTAAAGCCATTTTCATTTCCTTTATAAACAGCAAAGTCAACAGTACCTGACGCATTGTAGTGTACTAATTGATAGTAGGTATCTATTTGTCCACGGTTTTGACTTACCCAAAGACCTCCACGACCATCGGAGGCTAAGGATGTGTTCACTTGTACATACTTGTCTGTTGATTCTCCAAAAGCAGACTTGGTTCCATTCTTTTCAATCTTGAAAATTTGTCCAGAACCTGGCAAATCCATCACATACAAGTTACCCTCTTGGTCAAAACAATGAGCAACTGAGCGGGTGATACCGGTTTGTCCTGCAAGGAGGTTGGCAGGGGTGCCTGTTAAATTAGCACGATCCATTGAGAACACTGCAGGTTGATTCTTGACAGCATAGCAATAGGTAATATTGTTTGTAGTTGGGTCTATCGCGAGACGATTAAATTGACTTGTACCACCAATGCTATATTCAGAAGGCAGACTAGGTTGAATACCTGTGTTAGGAGTAGGGTTCAACTCTTCCAACTTTTGGTCGTAAATAAACAAACCTGCTTTTTGTTTTCGTGCACGTGGTGTTTTACCATCGGAATCACCATTCAAAGTTGCTTGTACATAAATCTTACCAAAATACTCAGATTCAGGATTATTATCGACTACAACACCCAGTGTACTGTAGAAATCATAGATCTCCAGTGCTGGGTCGGTGATTTCTGCCATCTTAGTGATTGCTTCACCTGCGAGTTCTACAGACCAATAGATATCTTTATCACCTGTGAATGCTGACTTAGCGATAGTTACAGTCTTCGTCTCGCCTGCAGCAACAGTGCCTACAACTTCTTGGGTTGGTGCAACTGAAGTACCCTCCTCATCGGTGAAGAAGATAGTAGCAACTCCTGCAGAAGTAGCAGTAAAGGTGAATATGTAATTAGCTGGATCTGTATCTACATCTAACCTTAAATCATACGCCCACGCGCGAGGAACAGCCACTTTGAAGTTAGCAGTCAAAGTTTCAGGCATATCTACACCTGCAGTAAATGTACGAGTTTCATCGGTATTGCTATCACTCCAATTTACAAATACATAACCCGCATTAGCCGTAGCAGTCAATGTTACTTCTGTATCCTCGTAGTAAGTACCACCTGCTGTAACGGTACCCATATCGCTGTCATTAACGCTTGTAGTGATAGTGTAGGTAGGTATAGCCTCGAAGTTTGCTGTAAGATTAACATCACCCTCTATAGTAAACTTCAATGGGTTGTCGGTAGAGGTTTTATCGCCTGTCCAATTAACAAATCGGTGATGTGCTACTGGATTAGGTGTAAGTGTAACCTCTGCACCCTTTTCATATTGACCTGCACCTTCCACAGAACCCATAGCAGGATCATTGACAGTTACTATCACCTCGCATTGTGTTCCTAACACCAGTTTTTGTGAAGATGGTGCAGGCACAGTGCAGATATTCTCATCAGTTGGGAGGGTAAATTTATAGAAACGCTCCGCATTTGCAGATAGAGCATATAAGTCACCTGCATAGTCAAATGCAATACCGTCTACATTCTTGCCTAAAGATGGAGTGGCGCCAATATATTCAAGTGAAGGAACATCCGTTGAAGGATCGTATGTCACTTGATAAAGAGATACCCCAATCGTACCTGATGCACCAATACCAATAGCTAAAATATTCTCTCTTGGATTATATGCCATTGCACCACGAGATGTATTGAGAGATGCAAAATCATGTGGCGTTGTTGAATTAACTTCAAAGTCTATTTCACCATTTGCATTTATGTGAGAAAGTTGGTTAAAATCATCAAGTTGTCCACGATTCTGATAGATCCAAAGACCTCCACGACCATCAGATGCTAATGAGTTGTCGGCATTACCATATTTGGAATTTTCAGAGAAAATCGTTATCTTTTCTCCATTAACAATCTTGTATAAAGATCCCTTGGCTGGATAACCTGCACCGTTATCAAATATGTATAAGATACCATTTTCATCGAAGCACAAAGAGTTACAATACTCGAAGCCCAATCCTTCAAGTAAGTTAGTAGCCTCACCTGCCACATTCTCTGTTGATACTGCCCATACAGCAGCAGGACTTGCATTGTATGCAAATGCCACTTCGTTGGTCTTAGGATTAATAGCAATGCGTTTCAATGCATTGCGAGTGGTATTAGTTAAAGTCACATTGCTTGGAATAATACCCTTATTTGTAGGATTAAGTTCTGCCAATGTTTGATCGTAGATAAAGATACCTCGTTTTTGATTATCTGCACGATCAGAACCACCATCAGAAGCGCCATCGGTAGACTCAGCTATATAAATCTTACTAAAAGTAGAAGATTCTGGATTGTTGTCTACAGCAACTCCCTGTGGTAAATAGAAATTGTAGATACCTTTACTTGCATCGGTAATTTCCGAGATTGCAGGAATATCCTCGCCGTCCATCTTTACAGACCAATACACATCCTTGGTGACACCTTCAAATGTTGTTTTAGCCAAAGTAACGGTATTTACGCCCGCAGCCACAGTACCTACTGCGTGAGCAGCCACTAATTCGTTGCCGTCTATGTCTGCAAACAACAATGTAGCACTACCTGCGGCAGTAGCCTTGAAGGTAAACTCATACTTGTCGCCATTCTCTGTTACTTTTAAATCATACGCCCACGCGCGAGGAGCAATGGCTTGGAAGTTGGCAGTATAAGTTGCATCACCTGACACGATAACAGTGCGGGTAGCGTTCTCCTCGCCATCTGTCCAACCTGCAAACACATAACCTGATTTAGCAGTAGCTTTCAATGTAGCAGATTCGCCAGCATAATAGGTATCACCACCAGTAACAGTACCCATATTCTCATCATTTGGAACGGCAGTGATGGTATATTTGGTATGCTCTTGGAAGTTAGCAGTAAGTTCAATATCTTTAGTCACTGTAAATGAGTATTCTGCTGTAGTAGATACTACTGCTCCATCCTCAGTCCAGTTTACAAAATCATAGTGGTCGTTAGAAGTTGCCGTAAGAGTTACAGAAGCACCTTTCGCATAGTCACCACCACCTTCTACAGTACCTCCATCAACAGGAACTACCGTTGTGGTTACAGAACATACTTCCGCGGGGAACTCGCTTCCTTCATAAGCACCTGCGTAAGTCTTCTCGCGTCGCGCTGTTCCATTGATGTCAGTAAGAACTTCAGCCAAACGGTCAACTGCTAAATTCAAATCACCATCTGAACTTCCTGCTAAAGACAAATCACCATTAGCAGCATCTGCGAATGTTACATTTGTCCACTTAGAAGTAGCGGCTTGAGTAGGATATGATGTTTCTAAATCTGCAAAGGTCATACAAGAAGGAGCGGCAGCAACAATAGCAGCATTACCACCTTTATGGTAGAATACATTACCTGTTACATTCTCATTCAATCCGCCACGAATCAAACTAACATTAGCAGTAGTTTCTTCACAAACAAAGATATTATTTTGAACTGGGTATTGGTGTGAACCCGCTAACCATAACAATGTGGTAGGAGAAGCACTCACGAGTTTAGATGCTTGATCCTTGGTTAAATTTGGCATATGGAATGTATTATGGCGAACCTCACAATAATCACCACAACGAACTGCGACTAAGCGTGCTTCTGTACCATTTGTAGTATTTGATATTGCCTTCAATGCATCATAGCCAGCAAAATAGTTATTCTCAATTACCCAAACATCAGCACCACCAGAAGCGGTAATAGTTTGCAAACCATAGGCGCCACCATAAGTATTTGCAGTGGAGTTTTTGATAAACTTATTACCCTTTACATTAATTGTACCACGAGCACCCTCCCCCATGATAGCATGAGCAAGAATACCGCTTGTAGAGTTAGACATATCAAAGGTACAACCTTCTATAGTTAGATTATTAACTTGACGAACATACAAACCTCTTGTACGTGCTTTAATGCTACTATTGCGAATCGTAATGTTCGCTGGCCAACCTGCGACAGAGTTTGCTTGATTACCTTGGAAATATACTGTTTGAGAAGAAGATGATGAAGATTGTAAAACACAGTTTTCTACAAGACAGTTTTTAGGAGCCACATCGTTGTTTGTATTAGCATAATTTTCAGAACGGAATACCAACGCATATGCTGTTCCAGAGCTTCTACCTGTAAGAATACAATTTTTGATAACTACATTTTGTACATCTCCATAGAGTAAAACGTTTGTGCCAAATACTTCATTTGTAATTTGCAATCGTGGTGTAGTTTTTCCTTCGGCAGCACCATCAACGATTACATTCTTTGTAGGAACAGAAGCCCAACCGATGGTAGTACCAGGAGTCTTGGTCATATCACCACCTATTACGAAAACACCAGTAGGACCTGTATTATCCTTTGCTGTAGTGTAAGTAATTGTACGATTTTCATCCTTGTCTGGACGAATCGTCAATGTGTACTCAGATTTGTTTACAATACCCGTGTTGATGGTTTCTGTCAAATCTGTACAAATAAGTAATGTAACATCACCTGTAAACTCAGCAGCCTTGATTGCCATACCAGCATCTGCCATAGAGCTATAGTCATAAGAGCCACCAGTACCTACAGTATAAGTACCGCTCATCTGACTTTGCGCAAACGAGAACAAACTCATCGTCATCGCAACTAAAATTAGTGTAAATTTTTTCATAAAATATTTGGTATTAATTTAAGATATGCAAAAAAACAGAACCCTTTGCAAAAAAGGCTCTGGAAGGTTGAAAATACTTGATTAGAACGGAGTTCTGGAGAGTTACAAGACAAATACCCCCCCTATTTTGAAGGGCGGAAACGAAAGAATTTATACAAGCAAGGCAAAATGTCTTGACTTTCATGGTATTACATCTAGCAGGATAAATTTAATCCTTTGTTTGTGTTCGGCGACAAAGGTAATATAATTTTTCGGAACAAACAAATTTATTTATAAATTTTGTTGTTTTTTTCTGAAAAACATGTGATTTTTTAATGAAATGAAGAAAGGAAGAGATCCAAAAATTATACAAAATTATAGAGAATTATTTTAGAGAAACAAAAATACGCTCGTTCCGAGCTACAAAAAAGGTGTCGACAGACGGCGCAGAGCGCCTACTGATTGGGCTATGGGCGATGGGCTATTGGCGATGGGCGAAAGGCGATGAGGCGAGGAGGCGAGAGGATTACTTCTGATAAGGCAGTTCACTGATACATCTATTAAGTTGGCGAATCTCTGCGAGCAATTCGTCAAAAGCAACAGAATGACCATAGATCATGGTACGCTGCATCGTTTCGTAATCCTTGCGCCATAGATCTATCACATTGGTAGGAATCTCCAAAGATAGGTGCTTAGGATAAAGTGTATCGTAGTCAAAATTACGCAGATTAATAAACTTGCGGCGATGTTCTACTACTGCCCGATAGAGTGCTTCGTCCTGCAACGCTCTATCTGCCACTCCTGCATGTTTCATACAATACAAATCGTATAAATGTCGTGTCATACGATTAACACGAATATCTGCATTAGACTTGGCAAATTCCTCGTGCAACAAGAAAATTTTTTCTAAACAAGTGCGTTCTGGCGCAACTACATTTGGTAAACTAAACGCTGGCTCTGCTACTATTGATTGTGGTATGTATTGATCAATAAGCGACTGCACTTGCTCTACTTTGACAGGTTCTTGCATGGATCGGCCACTTACTTCTATCAGCACACAATGGCGAATATAACTGCTCTCTGGCAAGGCAGACTTATACTCTATTTCGATTGTTTCAGGATCGGTGGTAGAAACGGAAGTTATTTGTACTCTTACCGAAAAACTCTCCTCTTTGATTCCTTGTGCAACCATGGCTTCACGCACGTCATATTGCATCTTCTCGCGCACAAACGAGCATGCCGCACGACGCAACTTATCGCTCACTTGTGTGCGGCTCAGTTCGCCAGCAAAACCAAGAAACTCCCGACTAATGGCGATATCCACATCCTCGGAGAAACGCTCTATGAGATGCCAACATTTGCTAAGTGATGTTCCACCTTTAAATGACAGATGCTCGGCATAGGGTAACGAAAATATTGCTTTGAGCACTTGCGTTACCCACCAATCTTTTTCCACACTCTGCGCATCCAATTGAGATGCGATAGCAACAGTTTGAATGATTTGTTGCTGCTGTTTGGTTTGTAAATCTGAAAATTTCATAGGGCAAGCAGTATATTGCGCACCCATACAGGTGCTAAGGTAATATCATGTTCAAAATCCGTTTTAGTGACTTTCTCTATAAATGGCTTAATCTGCGTTCTATACTCCTCCGTAAATCCTTGTTCGCCGATTTCGCGCATAGCAGATACAATCAGCATCATCAATCGAGATTTGAAGGATAGCATCTTGTTGTCATTCGTATGAATAAATAGGATACCCTTCCCTTCGCCTATGTGTATTCTGCGAGCTGTTCCATTGGTGTAATATACGGCGTTGGTTGCTACTTGTGTAGATAGACCTAGCATATTGAGTGCATACGAACCAGAGGGTATAATCTTCGCGCAATCTCGTTTAGCGATAGCTTGTGCCACGTCATCTAACGATGGTTTGATAACACCAAGCCCTAAGACCTTATCTATCTGTGGATAATAATAGATTCCGTTGGCAATTCGCAAAATAAAATTCTCATTTGCTAATCGTTGAAAAGCCTTCTTAACAGCATCTCTACTGCCATATACAGAAAAATCCTGCAGAAAGACAAACTTTCCACGACCCTTCTTTACAATACATTGTCTAATAGTTTTTTGCGCGCTATTTTCCATTGTTAAATGTCCCCTTTTATTGCTTTTTCGGCGACAAAGGTAGTATATTTTTTCGGAACAAACAAATTTATTTGTAAATTTTGTTGTTTTTTCTGAAAAACATGTGATTTTTTAATGAAATGAAGAAAGGAA
>JAZNKZ010000002.1:0-1502 GCA_045578815.1 Paludibacteraceae bacterium | reverse complement strand
GAAACTATATAATCACCTTCCTCCAATTTGTGAGAAGTTGGGCATCCCGGAGCCTGAATTTTACCTGCAAATGGATCCTGTACCAAATGCATGGACTTTTGGTGATACTAAGATTTTTATCACTATCACATCAGGATTGGTAGAGTTGCTCAATGATGAGGAATTGGATGCTGTAATTGCACACGAATGCGGTCATATCCTTTGTCGCCATGTGCTATATCATAGCATTGCCCAGTATATCCTCAGTGGTGCTGATGCCATGGGAATTCTAGGTTCGCTTACAGTTCCAATTCAGTACGCAATTTTGTATTGGTACAGAAAGAGTGAGTTATCTTGCGATAGATGTGGTAGTATCATAACCTCACCCGAGATTGTTGCTCGCTCGATGGCTCGCTTATCAGGTGGTCCGAAGTCTATAACAAGCAATTTGAATATGCAAGAGTGGGCGCTGCAAGCCGATAAATACGAGAAGATAAAGAATGATGGCTTGTGGAACAAAGCATTGCAACTCTCTATCATAATCGGTCAATCGCATCCATTCAGTGCAGTTCGAGTTCGCGAAATCCTCAAATGGGGAGAAAGCCTACAGTACCGGAATCTAATGCAGAATCTGAAAGCAGAAGCATCAGGCAAGAGATGTCCCAAATGCAACAAAGCAGTATGCGCTGACTGGGCTTATTGCAAGCATTGTGGAGCAAAGCTATAATCAATACAAATCAATACAAACGCTATGAAATGCCCTTATTGCGGTTCTAAAAGAACACAAACAACTAATCTTGGGAAGCGAGCACTAGCTTGGGGAGCAACAGCTGTTACATATGCAGTGTTATTCCCCTTTACTCGCGGCGCAGCACAAGGCCCAGCACGATCAGCGGGTCGAAATATCTGCCCTAATAGTAAATATATCTGTTTAAATTGTAAGCGGGAATTTACTGGAGGTCCAGACATGTAATACCATTTTATTCTATAATCATTAAATCAAAAAGTTATGTTTTTCAACGAAGAAGGAATCTTGAACATTGACGAAATGTTCGTCAATAATGCGTCTTTCAAGAATATCATGGAAGATGGAGTAATCACCGAAGAGGAGATTAAGGCACAGTCTGAGAAGGTTGTAGCAATGCTTCACGATATGGAGGCAAAATACAACGAAGAGCAACTTGCAGAGATCAAAAATTTGCTTGTAGAGTCAAGCGTGTTGTACGCAGTGTACAATTTTCATTCAATTCAAAACATTAACAAATAAGAACTATGGCAACTTTTAATACAAAAAAGATATTATACGGTTCAACATCTTTGATACCTACTATTGCAAACCGTATTGGGGAGGAGTTTCAGAACGAAGGCTACGAAGTGGCTATGGACGCTTTGAGCAGCGGTGGTTACGACATTTCAATCACAAAGGGCGGCGTATTCAAGGCTGTACTGGGTATGAAAACCGCATTGAAAGTTACCTTGCTTCCTCAAGGTAGCAACATCCACTTTGAAGCCGGTGTTGGTAT
>JAZNKZ010000001.1:0-77144 GCA_045578815.1 Paludibacteraceae bacterium | reverse complement strand
AAACTTGTTACAGCGATTCCAAGATGCTCAATGTGAGTTGGTTTCATTGTTTTTTAGATTTTTTGTGACTGCGGATGGGGTGAGTACTTATTCCTGTTCCTCTATCCTCAGTCGGGTTAGTGTATAAAGTTGTTATTTTAGTTTATTTTTTTTCAATTTGCCCGTATTTTCCAAAATACCTTGCAAAGGTACTACTTTTTTTTGAATCGTGCAAATAAATAATTATTAATTATTTTTTTATTACTTTTTTGATATTTGTGTCTATCAATTTAGCATGTTTAAAAGCATAAGAAATGGCATGCTTAACATGCCATTTCTTATAAATTCATTTTACTATATCAATTTTATTTCTTGGAAGAAATCAGATCGCTAATAGTATGCAAGATAATTTTCATATGCGACCATTCTTGTTGGACTTCGCCAAAATCTCTCTCTACGAATGCTTGCTGTTTAGTTACTTGATTTTCAATGGATATTTTTTGTTCAGCAAGAGGCTTCTTGTTATCTAGCATCATGTTAGTAAGTTGTTTTTCTATAGGGCGGATAAACCATATTTTGCGTCCAAGTATTACTACTGCACTTACCACCATAGTGATGACTGCTACAATCAAATATGAAGCCCACATTGGTAACCATTGTTCAAGCCAAGCAGCGAAAGCTATTGCCAAGAAAATCATGCCAATAACTATCATTACGATTGCAAGCATTGCTCCTATAATCAGTCCAATGATTTGACTAGTTTTCTCTATGCTCTGTACTTGTAACAACTGATACTGTGCTTTCACGTATCCTTGTACATCGTTCAGTAATTGGTTATAAAAGGTTGAGTTCATTGTGTTGTGATTTTTTTTAGAAATTAAATAGATTTTTAGATAATGTTGTAATAACGCAGAGGACATTCGCCCTCTGCGTTATGGTCACTTTTTGGCAGCATCAGCTACTGCTGCTTCAATGTCTTCTTTGCTGTTACACTTGCACATGCCACTTTTGATGCGGTCTAAAACTTTGTCAACCAATTTGTTGAACTCTTCAAGGTTGAGGTGTGAATACTTTTCTCGAGCAACACTCGCAATCTCAGCGCGCAGTTCTACGCCACTTTTCGGAGCAAATAGCAATGCTGTCGTTGCTCCCACTACAGCTCCTCCTAGAAGAGCGAGTAGCAATTTCATTCCTGTTGTCATAGTAGGTCTGGTTTTATAGTTGGTATTTAGAGCACTTTTTCACAAGTGTGAATAATTGCTCTTATCCTCCTCTTTGCAAAATCTATGCCAAAACAATTGTTGTATTATTTGCGCATATCAAAAAAAAAATGTACCTTTGCGCAAAAATCAATAACTAACTTTCTATGAAACGATTAAATTCAAACATATTGAGTATAGGTATTACCATGATGTTGGTAATTGTAGTGGTTGCTAGTTCGCTGGTTACTAGCCATATTGTGGAACAATTTAAACAAGAGGAACAGAAGAAAATTGAACTTTGGGCTGAAGCTACACGCAATTTAATTCTAGCAGAAGATGGTGAAAATATAGGTTTCTTGCTAAAAGTATTAGAAGGAAATACAACCATTCCAGTTTACATGGTTGATACAAACTATAATTACATAGGGTCACGTAATGTAGTTGAGCCTCAAAAAGATGTAGATGCTTTTTATCAAAATAAGATTGAACGACTGCGTGAATCTCAGGAACCAATAGAGGTGCGCAATGGTAATGATGTGATGCAATATATATTCTATGAACCGTCATCTACATTGATTTGGTTGACATATTTCCCTTATATTCAGATTATTGTGATGATTGCTTTGGCTGGATTGGCAGCTATTGCGCTACTTATGGTACAACGCAGCGAGAAGAATAGTCTGTGGGTCGGATTATCCAAGGAGACGGCTCACCAACTTGGTACGCCAATATCTTCACTCAATGCATGGAACGAATTATTGAAAGCAACTTACCCCAATGACCCATTATTGCCTCAAATGGACGAGGATATCCGTCGGCTACAGATGATAACTGAACGTTTTTCCAAAATAGGTTCGCAACCAGCTTTAGAGCAATGTGAAGTGCTACCGATTGTGCAATCTGCTGTGGAATACATGCGTGCGCGCACATCTAATAAGATAGAGTATAGGTTAGAGGTGAAGGGTGAAAGGTTAAGAGCACCCCAAAACGCCACGAGCGTTATCGGGGACCCCGCTGAGGCAAGAGCGATGCTGTGTGTCCCACTCTTTGAGTGGGTGATCGAGAATATCTGCAAAAATGCGATAGATTCGATGGAAGGGAAAGGCAGTATCACTATTGAGGTGAAAACGGAAAACGGAAAGGGGAAAACAGAAAACTTATACATTGATATTACGGATACGGGAAAGGGTATAGACCGTAGAAAGTTTAAGCGGATTTTCCAACCTGGTTATACGAGCAAGAAACGTGGCTGGGGATTGGGCTTGAGTTTAGGTAAGCGTATTATCGAAGATTATCATCGAGGCAAACTCTTCGTGAAGCAATCGCAATTGGGCGTTGGTACAACTTTCCGTATTGTTCTGAAACAGTCCAAAAACCGTTGATCCCGAACCAGACATTGCAGCATATACGGCACCTGTCTCAAGCAGACGTTGTTTTATTTCGGCTATCTCGGGATGAACTTTACAAACGGTTTCTTCAAAATCGTTTGTAAGAGAGGGCAAGAGTTTTAAGAGTTCTAAAGGTTTTAATGGAGAATTATCATTGGAACTTCTAAAACTATTAAAACTACTTGAACTACCTTTAGGGATGATCCCTCCATACGCTTCTTTGGTAGATATGCCGCAATTAGGTTTGATCATCACAAGATGCAAACCACTCAAATCCAAAGAAATAGGTGTTAGTTTGTCACCAATGCCTTCTGCATAACAAGGGGTGTTATAGATAAAGAACGGACAGTCTGCTCCCAATGGGCGAACCGCTTCTGCCAATTGCTTTTTGGTCAATGCAAGTTCGAAAATCTTGTTAAGGGCTATAGCCATGTGTGCAGCATCGCTACTGCCTCCACCTAAACCTGCGCCAAAAGGGATATTCTTTTTGAACATGATTTTGACAGGTCCTATTTGAGGAAAATGTGCTTGCATATGCTGGTATGCCTTAATAATAAGGTTGTCTGTTGGCAAGCAATCGACCACTAAACCATCTTGAAGAAAAACAAACTCTTCAGCTTTCTCCACCTGCAACTCATCATATAAATCATAAATAGGATAGAAGATGGTTTCTAAATCGTGATAACCATCTTTGCGTTTGCGCACTACACGCAAACCGATATTAATCTTGCAGTTGGGATATAATATCATTGTTTCTAAATACTAAACAGTATCGTACACTAAACACTATACGGTATCCATAAAGGATTTTTGTACTTTATTGAAAACCACGACGCCTAAAGCGAGAAGTACAACCATAAATCCAAAACTGTAAGCTAGCATCCACCATTCATGGTTACCTACACCGAGCATACCATATTTGAAGAACTCTACAATTCCTGTCAGCGGATTAAGTTGCATCACAATGCGGAGTTTCTCGTTGGTAATGGTAGAGAGTGGATAGATAACAGGCGTAGCATACATCCAAAGACTGACGAAGAAACTTAATAATAATTGCAAGTCGCGGTACTTCGTTGTCATACTAGAGAAAAGAATACCAAAGCCCAATGCTAATCCTGCCAACATAGCCACCAAAACAGGTAGTAGTAGAGCATAGAGATTGGGTTGTATATTTACCTCTGTGAAAATAAGATAGTATAAAT
Organism: Paludibacteraceae bacterium; assembly: GCA_045578815.1. Classification (GTDB taxonomy): domain Bacteria; phylum Bacteroidota; class Bacteroidia; order Bacteroidales; family Paludibacteraceae; genus Colicola. The sequence continues at coordinate 73,373 of JAZNKZ010000001.1, read as the reverse complement.
ATACAAAAATGAATAATGCAAACTGAATGCCGAAACGCACTAAGTTACTAATTACATCGCTCAAAGGGGTTACTAGTCTTGGAAAATATACTTTGCCAAATATACTAGCATTATTTACAAAAGTATTTGAGGTTTTGATTAAACAGTCAGAGAAATACTGCCAAAAACTGATACCTGCCAAGTAGAAAAGAGGTTGTGGTAAGCCGTCTGTGGAAATTTTAGCTATACCTCCAAAGACAACCATATACATTATTGTTGTCATAAGTGGCTGAATGATATACCACAAAGGACCGAGAATGGTTTGTTTGTATTGGGTAATAATATTACGTTTAACAAACAACATCATGAGGTCACGATATTGCCAGATTTCTTTGAAATCTACAGATAATAAACTATCTTTTGGACGGATCTCAGTCGTCCATTCTTTTTCTAATTCTGCCATAAAATCATAAAATAGGCCACAAAGGTACAGTTTTTTTTGCAAATGTGCAAATTTATTATTAACTTTGCAGCGAATTTATGAACCCTCGCTCGAATGGGCGTAACTATTTTGAATTATGGCAAATGAAAAACAACAGTTCGTTGACGAACTTAAGGAACTGCTACAAAAGAATGTAGCTGAAGTGAAGGAGCAAGTAGAAACGTTAAAAACACAATTCTACCGTCAGTATCATCAAGAATTAGAGGCACAAAAGAAAGCCGCACAAGAAAAGGCTAATGCTGTTGGGGAGGTCCTAGACAATTGGGTACCTTCTGTGGATGAATTAGAGCAAGAGTTTCGCGAATTGTTGAATCAATATAAACAACGCCGTGCAGAATTGCAGAAGCAAGTGGAATTAGAGCAAACTCAAAACCTTTTGCGCAAAGAGAATATTCTTACTCAAATGAAAGAGATGGCGGATGCAGAAACTGCTGATGTAATGGATAATCTTAAGAAGATGCGTGAGCTCCAAGCTGAATGGAAAACAATAGGTTCTGTGCCAGCAACTAAAGCGCAAGAGGTATGGAAAAACTATCAGCAATACCAAGAGCGCTTTTATGATCTGGTCAAAATAAATATAGAATTGCGTGATCTTGACTTTAAGAAGAATCTTGAGATGAAGACTCTCCTTTGCGAAGCTGCGGAGAAATTGCAAGAAAATCCTAATATTGTAGAGGCAAATCGTGCGTTGCAACAATTACATGACGAGTGGGCGGAAGTAGGTCCTGTAGCTCGCGAATTGCGTGAAGACTTGTGGAATCGTTTCAAACAAGCAAGTAGCGTAATCAACAAGAAACATCAAGCATATTTTGATGAGTTGCATGCTAAAGAAAATGAGAATTTAGCAAAGAAACAAGAACTGATAGAGCAACTCAAAACATTGGATGTTAGTAAGATAAAAAACAATAAGCAATGGGATGACGCTACTGAAAGGGTACAAACTATTCAACAAGAGTGGCGTACCATCGGTTTTGCGCCAAAAAAACAAAATCAGGCGATATATAATGAATATCGTGCTTTGTGTGAGGCTTTCTTCAAGGCTAAAACTGCGTATTATAAAGGTATGCGTGATGAATTGAGCGAGAATCTAAAGAAGAAGCGTGAGTTGGTAGAAGCGGCAGAAGCTCTGAGAAATAGTGTTGAATGGACAGAAACGACCAATCGTTTAATTGAATTGCAGCAGGAATGGAAGAAGGTGGGGCCTGTTGCACGCAAGTATTCAGATGACTTATGGAAGAAGTTTACTGCAGCTTGTGACACATTCTTTGAAGCAAAACGTGAGGCAACTAAAGAATTGCGTGAACAATATGCCCAGAAACGGGCAGAAGCTAAAGAACGTTGGACCAAGAAAGTGGATAGTATGAATGATCGTCAAAAGCTCATTCGTATGTATGAGACTTTGCAACAAGAGATTAAGACCGCTGAGAATAATATCCTATTCTTTACTGGTAAGAGTAAATCTGCCAATAAACTCGTTGTTGATATGCAGAAGAAGATAGATGCATTAAAAGCACAACTAGCGGATTTAGAGAATAAGATTAATCAAATGGATGCAGAATGAGTGAACTCATCAAATATAAAAATGTAGAGATTTGCCAAGATGAGCAAATTGTGTTGAAGGATGTTAATCTGACGATTTCTTCTGGTGAAATGGTTTATCTACTAGGACGCGTTGGTAGTGGAAAATCAAGTTTGATGAAGACTATTTATGCTGAATTACCTGTGGAAGGAACCGAAGCGATCGCATTGGATTATAATCTCTTGAAGATACGTCGCCGTGATATTCCATTTCTTAGAAGAAAAGTAGGAGTAGTATTTCAAGATTTTCAACTATTGGTGGATCGTAATGTAGAAGAAAACTTGCTGTTTGTGCTTAAAGCAACAGGATGGAAAGATAAAAAGGCTATGAAAAGTAATATCTACGATGTGTTGAAGCAAGTAGGAATGGAAGAAAAACTTTATAAAATGCCTTATCAACTTTCAGGTGGAGAGCAACAGCGTGTTGTAATAGCTCGTGCTTTGCTTAATGCGCCGAGCTTAATTCTCGCGGATGAACCAACAGGTAATCTTGATCCAGAGACTGGTAAGGGAATTATGGAGTTGCTTTATAGCATTAGCCAAGCAGGTATGACCGTGATAATGTCCACTCATAACCCTATGTGGCCAGAGCAATATCCAGGGCGCAAACTTCAATTCGTCGATGGCAAGATTACGGAGTTGTAATAAAAATTATATAAACGAAAATGGACACTTTGACGAGTGTCCATTTTTTATGATTGGTTACATATTACCAATCAAACTTGTAGGTTAGCAACATCACATGTTTGTGGATGTATGAGTGTGTGAGTGCGGCATTACCATTATCCAGCATTGTGATTTTTCTATCATACTTGTAGTTGTATCTATATGCGAGATTGAGCGTGTTTTTCTTATTTACTTTCCATTGTAAGCCAATTTCAGGTCGTAACTCGCTAATATATTGACCATAGTATAGGGCATTTAAGGTGTTGAATAATTCTATCTTTGCCACGATGTTCAGTGGTTGATTAGGAATCGCATATACCGCTTGCAGTCGAGAGCGAAGTGTATAGTCTACTTTATTCGTTTCTAGTAAATTTACTTCATCTGCGCGTGCATCCAACATCAGTCGTTCGCGTAACGACAGTTTCCATTGCCCAAGTGTCACCTGCCCTATAGCATCTACATTCACACGATGGCGCAGAAACTTATTTGGGTCATTCCAACCTTTGTCACCATATAATTTGAGCACGTAACCAGCACCAAATGAGACATACTCAATGGGTGTATATGCCAATGAGATAGTCGTATGTAGGCGTTTGAAAGGCTGTTCTGGTTGTAAGGCTAAGCGCATTTCTTCTTCTAGAGTGAGTTTCAAACCATGATCAAAGGATTTGACAAAGGATGCAATCATATGCACTTTTGCAAATTGTTCGCTTGTGGTGTCTTGAATTTCTATTTCTTGCGCAAATATCCAATATGGGAATAGCAACAAACTTACTATAGATAATATTTTCTTAATTTTAAAATTCATAATTGTTTTTGCGTTTGTTTTCTTAGCGAGCAGTCAAGTTACAATTGATTGAATGTGAGTGCAAATAGTCGCATTTGTTTGAGCATGGCGTTGAGCCCATTGCTGCGGGTAGGGGATAGGTGCTCGCGGAGATTAATCTCATCTATAAAATATAATTCTGCATCAATAATCTCTTTGGGAGTGTGTCCGCTCATCACGCGAATTAGAAGTGCTACAATTCCTTTTACTAAGATTGCATCTGAATCGCCGTGATATATGACTTTTCCCTCTTTCATTTCTGCAGTAAACCACACTTTAGACTGACACCCATCAATCAAGTTTTGTTCGATCTTGTTGGCTTCAGGGAAAGGCTCTAAACTATTTCCGTAGTCAATAAGCAAACTATATCTGTCCATCCAGTCCTCGAAACTGCTGAATTCTTCAACAATCTCGTCTTGTATATCGTTGATATTCATAATCTATTCTCTTGTTATAAGTTTGTGTAGTATATCTGCTATATGTTTGTCATCTTCTGCTGCGATTTCTTTCACGGGAGCTTGAATGACATAATCAGCTTTCATGTAAAAAGGTTCGCGGGCTTCTAGTTGAGGAGTAATAAAGGCTAATAATTCTTCCTCTGTTCTTCCTTGTAATATAGGTCGTTGAGTTAAGTCTGTTAGCATTAGTCGTTTGGCTAAGTACTTGGGTTCCCATTTAATGTAGATGCTAGTACCAAGTTCTGACAAACATTCCATATTGTCCTCCCAACATGGATATCCTCCTCCAGTAGCATAGATAACTTTTTCAATAGGTAATTCTGCTAAATCTTCTACCACGTACTTTTCCTTTTTGCGAAAGTCTTCTATTCCACACTCACGAATATATTCGGCGGGCGTTTTACCATAAATCTCAGCAAAAGCCTCATCAAGATCCACAAAATGCCAGCCCAAACGTTGTGCTAACAAACGGCCAACTGTTGACTTGCCTGCAGCCATGTAGCCTATTAAGTAAATGGGGAGTTTAAAAAGTTTCAAAATTCTAGGGTTTAGTGATTCGTACTTGTTCGGTATTTCTTCGGTATCCATTCGGAGTGGTATCGGGAAACTTCCTCATCTATTAAGGTATAGGTGAATAGTCAAAATGGTCGTTATCACGCCATAGTATTTTGCCATCTTCTATATATGCTTCTGGAAAAGCAGATTTGAACGGTGCTTTTATCACACCTACTTCTTTCCATTCCTTATTATATACGCGCACGTGTGAAGAGCAAATAGGTGCACATGCAGTATGTATTATAGCGATACTATCTCCTAATACAATGGTATCTTTTTGAGTCACTATGTTCGCAATGGATTGTTCGCTATTGCCCATGTATTGTGATTCGGTTTGCTCAGCAAACGAATAGTGATTTACTGTGCAAATGAACAATAAAAGGAATATAGTAGTTTTTATTTTCATTTCTTTATCAATAGAACCACAGCTTGAGCAGCAATACCTTCTTGTCTGCCAATAAATCCCAACTGTTCGGTGGTTGTTGCTTTTATACTTATTTGACTTTCAGATACTTCCATTATGTCTGCTAGACAAGTTATCATGGCAGGTATATGCGGGTTAAGTTTAGGTGCTTCAGCGCAAATGGTGCAATCGCAATTACTCAACTCATACCCTGCTCTGCGGATCATGTCCATAACTTTTCGAAGGAGAATTTTCGAGTCAATATTTTCATACTCGTTGCCCTTTATTGGAGGGAAATGATATCCTATATCGCGCAAGGCAGCCGCTCCTAATAGTGCATCACATAGCGAGTGGATTAAAACATCAGCATCTGAATGTCCTAGTAAGCCTTGTTCAGCAGGTACACGAATGCCTCCCAACCACAGTTCGCGGTTGGGGGCAAAAGCGTGTACATCATATCCAAAGCCGATACGCATTATTTTTGGTTGTTGACTAAATCTTTGATTCCAGCGAGGTCAAATCCAAGTGTGAAACGCATAGTTTGGTCTAATGGGTTAGATGGTGCAGTTGCAATACAGTATGCAAAATCAAGTGAGAAAATGCTCAAGTGGAAACCAGCACCTACTGTTACATAACGACGATTACCCTTCCAAAAGTTTTCGTGACTATAACCTACGCGACCAAAGAATTGGCGATTGTAGCTATACTCAAGACCAACGCCCCATTGTACTTCTTGGAACTCTTCTAAAAGTGGTGATACAACTTTTCCCTCATCAGTTGTGTAACCTGGAGCATCGCAGAATGATTGCCACCAACCATTTGGGGTAGAGATAGCAGAGTATTCATCCTGTGTATATTGATGCTTAACCTGATCTAAAGCAAATTTAGAATAATATGTAGGCACCAACATCTTATTACATTCGACAGTGGCCATTAAGCGATTGTAGTTGTCAAATGGAATTTCATAGCTTACACCTAAGCGTAAGTTTGCAGGAATAAAGTTTTGAGTAACTCCTTCGTCATGTGTGATTTTACCACCAAGATTACTAATGTTGAGTCCCAAACCGAAGTAACTTTCACCCATGGGCAATGAGATAGGTTGCCTATAGTACAATGCTATGTCTGCAGCCATAGTCCATCCTGGATACATTTCTTGTGCACTTGTTCCGCTGAAGTTAGCACCATTGGTCAAGTCGCTATATAAAAAGCGCATAGCCACAGCCATACTTACATATTCGTGCAATTTACGAGAATATGCTAAATCAATTGCCCACTCATTTGGCATAGCATCTGCAAAATCAACACCGCCAATATCTACTAATTTTACTTCACCCATGGAGAAATATGTAAAACTAGCAGAGAGTGTTCCTGCCATATCGCCCATGTTGTAGTAACCAGCAATATAAGCCAAGTTGATATCATCTACCAATTTGGTCAACCATGGAGTGTAGTTGGCAGTGATGCCACCTTTGCTCTCCATAAATGCATACTTAGCTGGATTCCAGTGTTGTGAATTGAGGTCTGCATTGGTAGCCACACCAACATCACCCATACCTGCAGCACGTCCGTCAGGTGCGATAGTGAGAGAAGGCATTGCTGGGTTAACAGGATTAAGTGCCATAGCTGACACTGTAATTAACGAAAAGATTGAAAAAAGGATTTTCTTCATTGTTGTTATTTTTAATGGTTAATAATTTTACATGTTTGTTTGTCAGATATTCTTTTAAATTTGTTTCATAGGCAGTTATTGTGTGATAATTAGTTTACCAGCTTTCGACACAAAGTTCGAAGTGGTCGTTTTTATATTAACTTGATATACATAAATTCCTGCAGGTGTGTTCAAATCACTCAGATTCCACTGAATGGTATTGTTGCCTTTTTGAACGTGCGCATAAATCAATTGCCCACTTAGATCGTATAAGTTAATAGTAGATTCTACAATTTCATCTGGTCGGTCATGTTCTATTTGAATATTTAGTACACCTGTACTTGCTACGGGGTTAGGGTAGGTTATAACGCTATATACTTGAGGGTCCAGGCCTTTTATAACTTGGAAATTCAACGAAGCTGTGCTACTATTGTTGTATAGGTCCCAAGCACGGAATGTCAATGTATGTGTTCCCTCTTCTTGTTCAACCATTTTGTAACTGACAATGCCTTCTTGGTAACTATTGTTTTGAGCTTGGAAATAAGAATTGAGAATATATGTTTGTTTTGCATTATTGTCTATGGTCATCAGTAGGTCATGCCCTATACCAGTACCCGCTGTGTTGATTCCATTCTCGTCATATATCTCTGCATAGAAGTGGGGGAATTCATGAGTTTCATCACCGCTCATAAAATACGAATTATTGAGATAGATTTTCAATTCTGGTCCAATCGTGTCTTGAGCAATCACTGAACTGCTACCGCCAATGATAAAGTCTTCATAGTGTCCAATTGCTTCTTCACGACTTTCAGCATCATGTGCATAATATACAATACGGCCATTTCCGTAGTTATACCTGATATCCTTAGGTACCATAAATGTAAATTCAAACTTGCCATCTATTACATCAGTTTGTCCTACAAATAAGGTGTTTGGATAATCTTCGTATGTATATTTTACTTTATTTTCTTCTACAATCTCATCATTGTCTCGTGTTGTGATTTCCTGTATTTTATCGAAGATGGTTATATCTAATTTTCCGTTAAACCATGAAGCCGTATCATGATCAGTAGCTTCAATATAACCTTGAACCGTTTGAATGGTGAGTGCATGCATTGTATCAAGTTGAGATGTGGTCTTTACTTGATAATCAGTAGGGTAGTTGAGTCGAATAGCTGGGTCTCCTAATAATATATATGCCATCTTATTGGCATCATTGCCCGTTTGATTTTTCGCGATACGAGTCGCTTCACCAATGGTCATATGGTAGTCGAATGGATTCTTATGTCCCAAAATTGTATCGCAGAAATTGCGATTAAAAATAGTATTCTGTGTTGAATAAACAGTGCGACAAGCAGACAATACACCAATGGCTCCACCATCTGGGTTCAATATAGCTTCTTCTCCAGCAGATGTAATTCCTCCGTCAAAATGGGAGAAACTACATGTAGCTAGAAACCAGAATGCTTTGTTTCTGTTATTCATGCGCCGGATATCATTGATACGCATAAACAATTCATTAGTGATATTGTTGTATCCCCCATGGCCAGAGTAATTGAAAAATAACATTCCATTATTAACCATATTATCAAACTGGTTTTTTGCTAATGGATAACTCTCTCCTGCGGCACTTACTTCTTGCGTATATGCGTCAAGATAGATTTTGGTAACAGCAAAATCCCTATTTCTGCATATGCGTGCTGCACCAGCTTCTGCAGTCTCAAGATGTAAGCCATGATCACCATCGTCGGCAAAGAAGAGAATCTGTGATTTCCATTTCCCAAATGCTCTATCGTCAATATAGGTGCATAGTTTATCCACTACTTGATTCGCTTCATCTAGATTTTTTACAGGTAGACGTCCAACACCGATATTCATTTGTGCGCGTGTTTCTGAGAATACCCCTTCAATGACACCAGCATGATCTGTCAAAAAACCGAAATAATCGTCTGTAGCATACGCCATCGGCTCAACGGTGGAGTTTTTAGCTTGATAAGTCAATAGTAAATTTTCACCTGATACATTCTTACTAAAAATACGTCTATTATCGTATGTACCTTTACCCATCAATAGAAGATGCTTTGGGCTTTTGATAGGATTACCGTTGGCGCGATCATATAGCATTTTCATTAGCCATCTATAAGCGGATGCGTCAGGGGTACCAGAAGAGAATTCGTTGTATACTTGTTCGTCACTCACGACTGCCCATGTCAAGTGATCTACTTCTTCGTGTTTTTTTGCGAGACGTTCAGCAGGCGTCATGAATTCGTTTGGACAAATGATAACGTAATCAATATTTTGTAATGCGTGCAAATTTTGATTAGCTACCTTACCAACCGTTGTTGGTCTATGCCATGTGGTGGTTGAAGGATCTAAGGCCACATATTTTTCCGCGAAAGTGTTATTCCCGAGCCAAGTAAGAGTGCCATTGTTTAGTTCTGTTGGCATTTTTTCTATATGTATTCCTTCTGTCACACGCCAAATTTGCGTTTGCGCAGTTGCACCTTGTAGATGATATCGCATTACAGGTTTTTGGCCAATGAATGATGTGTTGGTAATGTGCAACTCATTGTTGGTCATTACTAGGTCACATGGTACATTTAGTTCTATAAAATTCAAATAGGCTTCGGCGTTGGATGCTGTTCCATTGAAATAAATGTTTACTTCTTGGTCGGTGGTTGATGTAGGATTTACGTCCATTATTATGGAATCTACAATAGCACATGTATGTTCACCAGCAACTGCAGCAATTTTTTTTGTGATGTTATGGTCAGCATAATTGATTCTTATAGGTGTTGCCTCGCTAGCATATGCAGCCATGTGTATATTGCAATGGGCTTTCATGTCCAAACGAACATGTTGGGTAGGGAATTTGATGGTCAATTTGTTGTTCCTTAGATTTAACGTTTCACCATAAAATTCTCTACCTCCTCCATTTTTTCCATTTAAATCAATGAGATTGATTTTGTCAATTTCATGCAAATGGTATGCAGTATACCAACTTACATCTTCTACGTCGTTTGAATCATATTGCGTTTCTGAAACGGCTATTTCACGTTGTAGTGAAGCATTGTCTGTCACGAAATAATAACCATAATTACTATATGGATTTTGCGTGTGTCTCCAGTAACCGTCTTGACTCAAATTCCATTGAACAGGTCCCTGTGCGTAAAAGAGAATATAATCACCGCTATTAAAAACGTTATCTGCTCCTTTGTGTATGTAGATAGAAACTGGTGGTAAGTCATCATAGTGCTCATGCATAAAATTCTCAGGCAACATAGCTCCTCCATAGCCAATTACGCTGACATTATCTGGTTTGATTCCCCATGTTATCAAGGAGTCGTATGGAATGATATGAATGCCTGTTTCGCTAATACGAATCTTGATGATTGTACCATTACTTAACGCTGATTCTGTGGTGTACGTATGAATGCCAGCCCATGTAAAGTGTGCTAGCAACAAACTACAAATTAACAAAGTCAATCGTTTCATTTTATTTTGCAATAAAGGAGAGCCTCTCCGTTTTTTTCTATTTGTACTATTTCTTCTTTGTCCAATTTACGTGGTCGCGTATTGCAGTCAATAGCTATCATGTCACCCTGACGCAGAGTCATCACTTTGCTTGCTTGCTCAATGGCTTCATCCATACTAATAACAAGATCCTTCCATGGACTGTCATCAATGGCGATCCATTTCCCCAAGGGGAGTGAATAGTCAAATGCCGAACCTTGCGTCCAATCACCCTGTGCTATATAATCTGCTGCGTAGATATTCAATCCTAATGCCACAGCATCATAATAGCGATTGGCAAAAGCAGCTCCTATATTTTTACCCAAACGACTAATGCGTAATACCACGCACGGTGTCATTTGTATATTTTCGCTCCAATCAGGAATAAAAAAAGGCTTATGGTTTACTAAAAGTGATGAATCTCCTTTTAGCACCATCTTTACAACTCCATCAATATTGCTAAAGCATATAATTTTCATTCAGCCGACAAAGATACTAAAAAAAATGCACGCACGCAAGGGTTTTGGAATAAAATATATATCATTCTTAAAAACTAGTATCTTTTTTTACTTCGCGCGGATAAATATTTGTATAGGTGTACCATTAAAATCCCACCATTCACGCAGTTTGTTTTCCAAAAAGCGGCGATATGGTTCTTTCACATATTGTGGGAGGTTCGCAAAAAAAACAAAAGTTGGGATTTGAGTGTTAGGTAACTGTGTGCAATATTTGATTTTAATATATTTACCCTTGGTTGCAGGTGGAGGGTAGTTTTCTATCAAGGGTAGAAAACGTTCGTTCAATTGTGCGGTTGGTACCTTTTGTTGTTTATTCTCATAAACATGCAATGCCGTTTCCATCACCTTAAAAATGCGTTGTTTAGTCAACGCGGAGGTGAAAATGATTGGGAAGTCGGTGAATGGTGCAATACGTTCGCGAATAGCACGTTCATATCCCTTGATATCAGCTGTAGTCTTGCTTTCTATTAAGTCCCATTTGTTAACGCAGACTACTAATCCCTTTTTATTTTTTTGCACCAAAGAATATATATTTAAGTCTTGAGCTTCAATACCACGCGTTGCATCAATCATCAATATACACACATCAGAGTTCTCTATCGCACGAATACTCCGCACAACAGAATAGTATTCAAGATCTTCATTGACTTTAGCTTTCTTGCGAATACCCGCAGTATCAACGAGATAAAAATCTTTTCCAAATTTATTATACCGTGTATATATGCTATCTCGTGTCGTGCCTGGAATATCTGTTACGATTGTGCGTTCTTCACCAATAAATGCATTTAATATGCTGCTTTTACCCGCGTTTGGACGGCCTACAATAGCGAAACGAGGTAAATCTTCCAAGTCTTCACCTGCTATAGTATCTTTAAAACGACTGCAAATTTCATCTAATAGATCACCCGTTCCTAGTCCGTTTTCAGCAGATAAGATATATGGTTCACCCAATCCTAATTTGTAGAACTCAGGAGCACCATATTGTTGGTCAAACTGATCCACTTTGTTCACGGCCAACACAGTCTCTTTCTTGGCTTGACGGAGTAGGTGAGCCACCTCCATGTCAAATTGCGTCACACCCGCGTTCACATCCACCACCAAGAGAATCACATCCGCTTCCTTGATGGCGAGATTTACCTGACGGTTGATCTCGCTTTCAAACGTATCATCGGAGTTGACTACCCATCCGCCAGTATCAATGACGGAAAATTCTTTGCCACACCATTCGCTTTTGCCGTATTGACGGTCACGAGTAGTGCCTGCTGCATCATTTACTATTGCTCGACGTGTTTTGGTCAAGCGGTTGAATAGAGTCGATTTCCCGACATTAGGACGACCCACTATCGCTAAAATATTTGCCATAGTATTTTTTTTTTTTTTATAATTCTTAATTGCCTATTATATGCCTATTGTTTGCCACCTATTTGCCACCTGCCTCCATAGGGACTTCATCGGAACCTCATCGGAACCTCGCAGAGACTTTACTGTGACTTCTTCGTGCCATCTACGGACTAACAATTGCAGTTTCCGCAGCCTCCTTCTTGGCAATCACCGCCACAGTTCCCGCCATTGCAATGACCACCACAGCCGCCGCAACCGCGATGGTGCAGTGCTTTCAACTCACCTTCGGTTACTTCGCGAAGATTCAATACCTTACCCACAAAGTGCAAGTTCTCGCCTGCTAGTGGGTGGTTGAGGTCAATGGTCACGTTATCTGCGGTGATCTCTGCTATCTGTGCATTGATGACTTGTCCATCTGCTGTGTTCATAGGCACGATAGCACCTACATATACGCGTTCACTATCGAACTCGCCATCGCCATTGTAAAACATCTTCTTGTCCAATGTCAATACGCCCTCGTCGTCGTACTCGCCATAGGCGTCTTGGCATGCAATGCGGAAATCAAATGCTTCGCCCTCTGCCAAGCCTTCCATTTGTTGCTCAAAGGCAGGCAACATCATACCCTCGCCATGACAATATACAAGAGGTGCTTCCGAAGTCGCTTTTTCCATCAATTCTTCTTGTCCATTTTCGCCATCTACGTACAAATCGTACTCCAGCGTCACTACTTTCTTTGCTTCAACTTTCATATATCTTTTTTTTAACATTTAACCCTTATACTATAACTGCTAACCTATCGCCGCAGCGGCGTCCTATAACCTACGACCACGGCGCATTACCACCAATTTATGCGTTTTCCTGCAGAGTCACTACTGCTTTTGTCGTATTTTAAATCAGCCAACATACTTGCATTTACACCAATATGGAAAGTATAACTCTTGTATGGCCCAAATGGCACAAAGTTCGCACTCATACTCCAGCAATGTAGGTCTCGACTAACATTTATACTGGTATAAGATAGTTTCTTTGCATTCACATCGTAGCTTAATGATGTACTAGCTTTCCAGCCATTGCCCAAACCAATAGATGCTGAGCAACTTAGGTTGTGACGAAATTCCATCTTATAGTAATTACGCTTCTCGTCCCATTCGCTATTGTTAGCACCATATCTCAAGTTATATGAGATGCTTAAACTCCATGGTATTTTAGCGAATAAGTAGCCCTCATTCGAATTATTTTGCTGATCGTTTTTCTTATTTTTTTCTCCTGTTTTTGCCTCTAAATCTAGTAATTCAGAGTCTTCTGACATTTCCGTATCATCTTGTTTGTTTTCTCTATCTTCTTTATTAAACCAGCGTTTGACAACGTCATTGTTAAATGTATAACTAAAGCTAGTACTTGTCCCTAAGAATTGTGGAAATTTGCCATGATTCCAATACAATTCATTACAACGTACGTGACGACCACTAGCCGTAGTGGTGTACATGTATGGGTCAAATTGGCCACTAAGATTAATAGTATAATTTACTTTTGGAATTTTGATTCGTAAGTTGACAGAAAAGTTTTGCCAGTTCATGGAATCTGCTACAAAATTGTATCCTCCACTGATACTCAAGTTATCAATAATACTGTACACCTTATAAGGATCTTTTCCAGTCGTATCTTTATCATTACGCAATTTCATTTCTAGATTGTTCCCTAATGAGAAATTGAGTGTGGCTGCTGCACCTCTGCCAGGGGCTTCCTTAAATCGAGAGTAATGTACAACTTCATATATTGGTAGCCCATTTTCATCCAATTTTGGAACGATATTTCCTGCTTCATCGCGTGTTGTTATTAATTGATCGTAGCTCCCATAGAAACCACCATAACGTTTAGCCCAGTAATCTTTTCCAAAATCAGGACGATAGTTAAAGCTGATAGACGGTGTCATTACATGGCGGAAACGGTCCACTTTGTCTCCAAACCATTTGCGAAAGGGGATATAATAGCCATACAGTTTGGTGGACATACTGACACTCGCACTAAAATCGTATACATTGTAGAAACCCATTACGGTATCTTTTTGCACCTGATTTAGTTCTTCATTCCAACTTTGATCTACACGAGAGAAAAACATTCGATCTGTAAATGTAATACTTGGGGTAATACTCAAGTATTTAAATGCAGTGAACGATGCCGAACTACTAAGATTATGCTTTAAGCGATTATCCCAATCTTTTACAAAATTCGATTTGAAGAAATAATCTTCTTTGCACGTAATAGAGTTGGTAAAACTACCATTATATTGCAAACTAATCTTCTCATACCACTTTTCTTTACCAACACGCTGTTTGCGCTTGAAAGGGTAAATTCGACTCATACTCACGGTTAAACTGGGTAAATTAACATTTAATGTAGAGTCTTTGTTACGTTGAGTTAAGTTCATACTCAGTCCAATATTCCATGGACTATCGGGGAAACGTTGCGTATAACTGATACTACTACTAGTGGTATTTTCAGAGTTTGCTTGTACATTATAGTAACTATTGATGTTGCTTCGATTGTATCCTGCAGTCTTAAAATTTACACTTGCAGAGAAGTTGTTGTATGGGTTAGCTTTTGCATCTTGTGAATGTGTCCATTGTACGCTTAAGTTCTTGTTCACACTATAGTCTGGCATATCTTTCTCTCCAATAACATCCCAACGATAATTGACACTGAAACTACCACTGAATTTATATCGTTTTATGTATCTGCTTCGAGCGTTGATAGCCCATGTGCCGCGCGTGTAAATATCTCCAGTAAGTTGCAAATCCATATAATCATTAATGGCGAAGTAATAGCCTAATCCAGATAAGTATAATCCACGAGAGTAATCATCACCAAAATTTGGCATGATTAATCCACTAGAATATTGATCAGTAAATGGGAAAAAACCAAATGGAATAGCTAGTGGTAATGGTACATCACCTACTACTAAGTATGCAGGTCCGGTTGCAATGTAATTACCTGGCTTTACTTTTGCTTTTGTCATGTGTAAGTAGAAGTGAGGGTGATCATGTTGGTCACATGTAGTATATTTTCCTGCAGCCATCATTAATACATCATCATCTACTTTTTTTGTTTTGCCAGCAATAATATATCCTTCTCCCTGTTCGGTGATGGCATTCATGATTAATCCCTTTTGGGTGCGTAGATTATATGTGATCTCATCTGTCTCGTAGGAGTCATTACCTTCTGCAAATACGGGCTTACCTACCCATTCATCTACAATACTGTCGTATATCCCCTTTGCATATAACGTACTGCTGTCCATGTGCACGCGGATGTACTCAGCAGTTAATTCCATACTCTTGTATTTCAGGTCTCCATTCCCATACATATATGCAATGCCATCACCCGTTATTATCATGGAGTCCGATGAGGTGTACTCAACTTTTGCGTCAATGGCACCGTTGCTAACTTGAGAAGTCGCTTCTGAAACTACACTATCTTGAGTTAAGGCTATATCATTCTGTATCACGTCTTGTGCCACTACTGGAATGGCCAATAGCAACATACTTAATATCAATATGGATAATTTGTATTCTCTCATTGGTTACGCGCACACACACGTCTACGCAGAAAAAACGTACAAAGGTACTACTTTTTTTTGACACGTGCAAAAAAAAAGTGTTTTTTCTATTGTTTTGCGAATTAATAGTAATGAGAGATGCCTCTAAAACTGGAAATGGCTAGCAAGAATATTTTATGTTTTTTTGGTTTAAAGTTGACGTTTGCCGTCATGCGTTTTTTTATATTATTTTGCAAATAAGATAGTGAATATTGTCGCTTGTGTTAGAATGTCTTTTTCTTGCTAATGTAGCGATGGGACTGCTGATGGTTTGTTAAAGTTGCTAATTATGAAGTATTTATGTATTAAATGATATGATTGTTGTGTGTTATATATGTGTGCGAATTGATTCTTCATCTCTTTAGTG
Source organism: Paludibacteraceae bacterium (assembly GCA_045578815.1). Taxonomy (GTDB): domain Bacteria; phylum Bacteroidota; class Bacteroidia; order Bacteroidales; family Paludibacteraceae; genus Colicola. Next base: position 57,424 of record JAZNKZ010000001.1, on the reverse strand, counting down.
TGTATGGTTATACAATGTTAAATATGGTTAATGCTGTTAAGATTATTTGATTTTTTTGCTTAGGTGTGTGAGAATGTATTACAGGAAGAGACTTTGCTATGATGATTAGTATTTTTTGTTCTAGATTTGCATATTTGAAAAAAAAACTGTACCTTTGCAGGCAGAACAATATGCGCGGGCGTGTTGCACATATTAATGCTTTCAAAAAGTCAGTCATTCGATTGTCTTTGCTTTGTTTGTGTGTGCTGACAGCTTGTAATACTACAAAGTTTGTACCGCAAGGAGAATATTTGCTCAATGATGTGAAAATTAAGGTGCAAGATACCAAACTAGTTACTTCAAGTGACTTGATGAAGTATGTGCAGCAAAAGCAAAATACAGAGATTCTGGGATTCTGGAAACTACAACTTGATATCTATAATACAGCCTCAAAAGATACCACTAAATGGACGAGTAAGAATGCAAGAAAAATCGGTGAAGAACCGGTAATTTATTCTCCTAAACTCACCAATGCTAGTTGTAAGCAACTTACACAAGCAATGAATAATAAGGGATTTTTTCAAGCGCAGATAGATACAATAGTTCAGCGAGAAAATCGTAAGATTGACTTGATATATAATATTACGGCCAATGATCCATATAGTATAGGTCAATATGTGGTTAACTTTGAAAATGAGGAGCTGGATAATATAGCAAACAATCCTAGAGCGACTTTGATTCAGCCAGGCATGCAGTTTGATGCTGATTTGATGAATCAAGAGCGTCAACGAGTAGCTAGCGCAATGAGAAGAAGAGGGTATTTCTACTTCGACCAAGAGCTTATTCAATATGTGGCAGATAGTACAAAACGTACAGGCGTAATCGATGTAGAGATGAAGTTAAACGATTACATTGATGCACACGAAGATAAAGAGAAGATTTTCCGAAAATATAACATCTCGAAGGTATATTTCCACATTGACTATGATCCCTCACGTATTCCAGATAATAGTGAAATGCAAATTGTTTCTCATGAAGGATATCTATTTACCTGGGTGGGAAAAAAACTATTGCGCGAAAACGTGTTGATACGTAACTGTCCAATTCGACCAGGGGACTCATATAATGAACATTCCGTTGAGAGAGCATATATTAAACTCAATCAGTTAGCTCCTGTGAAATATGTAGACATTAGTTTTGAACCCGTTTCTTCCAATGAGTTGGATTGTCACATAGTGCTTTCACGAGGAAAACTTAATTCCGTATCAGCCGAGATTGAAGGTACATATTCGGCGGGGGATTGGGGAATCGCTGCTGGGGTAGGGTATGTAAATCGAAATATATTCAGAGGAGCGGAAGAATTGTCAATCGATGGGCGCGCTAGTTACGAATGGCGTCAAAATGGAGGACGAGCTATTGAAGCTAAAGCAGCAGCTGAGTTGAAATTTCCATCTGCCGTAGCTGTTGACCTTAGTTACAATTTTCAGAATCGACCAGATGAATATACTCGTTCAATTTTTGCAGCGGGATTAAACTATACTATTAGCCAACCACGCGTAGGCTTGAACCATCAATTTCGTTTTGTAGATATTAGCTATGTTTATTTGCCATGGATCAGTGATGTGTTCCGTGAGCAGTTCTTACAACCAACTAATATTCTTAAATACTCCTATGAAAATCACTTTATTGTAGGTTTAGGTTATTCTGGACATTATACCTCATTCCGTGCTCGCAATCCGCATCGCTCATATTGGAATCTCCATTATAATATTGAAACGGCAGGTAACTTGCTGCGTGCGTTGGCAAAGCCTCTGGATTTTTCTATAGATCAGGAGTCTGGCAACTATATTCTTTTTAATACACAGTTTGCACAGTTCGCTAAAGCCGATTTTTCAGCAACCTACAATCAAATGTTGCACCCTAATCATCGCCTTGTTTTTCATGCGGATTTGGGAGTTGCGGTGCCTTATGGCAATTCACAAACAATTCCTTTTGAAAAACGCTATTTTGCAGGTGGCGCAAACAGTGTGCGTGGATGGTCTGCCCGTACACTTGGACCTGGTGGGTATAGAGGAAATGGCAAGTTAATAGATTTCAATAACCAATCAGGAGATGTTAAGTTAAATTTGAATGTGGAATACCGTGCTAAAGTGTGGTCTATAATAGAACTTGCTGCGTTTTTTGATGCGGGAAATATATGGACAGTATTTGATTATGAAGCACAACCAAACGGCGTGTTCAAATGGAATGAGTTTTACAAACAAATAGCTATGGCTTATGGCGTGGGATTGCGTTTAGATTTCTCGTTCTTTATTTTCCGTGTAGATTTTGGTGTAAAACTATACGATCCTAGTTTGCTTTACGATGGTTCTGGTAAACAATGGCGCACCGTGTCGAATGGCTTGAACTGGAAAGATGACATGGCTTTCCACTTCGCTATCGGTTATCCGTTTTGATTAATATGTTGAAATCATGCTACATAAAAAACATTATTGAAGCGGGATGCGATGAAGCTGGTCGTGGGCCGTTGGCGGGTAGCGTATTTGCAGCTGCGGTGATATTAGACACTCAGTTACAGGAGAAACAAGAACATCGTGAGTGGCTGGAGATGCTGAATGATAGCAAACAACTGACCGAGAAAGAGCGTGTGAAGTTGCGCCCATTAATAGAACAACATGCCAAGGCTTGGGCAGTCGTAGAAGTAACGGCTGAAGAGATTGATCAAATCAATATACTCAACGCTTCCATAATTGGTATGCAACGAGCCTTGGATAAACTCATTATTACACCACAACACATTATAGTTGATGGAAATAAGTGGAAGCCCTATATACCCAAAGGGGAAGTAATGGAAATTCCTGCACGCACAGTGGTTAAGGGAGATGGAAAATACTTATCTATAGCTGCTGCGAGTGTTTTGGCCAAAACATATCGAGATGAATATATGTTGCGATTACATAATGAATATCCACAGTATCATTGGGATACTAATATGGGCTATCCTACTAAAGCACACTATGAGGCCATTCGACAATATGGAATCACTCCATATCATCGTAAGTCCTTTAAACTGAACAAATGAGAAATATAATAGAACTATAAAATTATTTAACAATGGCAATTTACGTTAAAAATGATCAACGCCCTCGAAAGAGAATGGGCTGTTTATGGGTAGTATTAATTGCAACAGGGGCTTACTTCTTGTGCTGTGGTATCATAGGACTCTTTATGGGAACATTGATGACCTCAATGCCTACAGGTCTTAATGAAAATTCTGTTTATCGTATTGATCTAAAAGGTGATTTGATAGATCAAGCATCTGAGAAAAATCCTTTTGAAGAGGTGTTCGCAGAACTGTATGGCTCAGAGATTATTACTCCTATGGGGCTTAATGATTTGCTAAATAACATTGCTTTGGCAAAAGATAATGAAAAGGTATTGGGCATTTATCTTCGTGGTGGAGAACTGAATGCGGGACCAGCGGCAGCAAAAGCTCTACGTGATGCATTGTTTGACTTTAAGCAATCTGGCAAGTTCATTGTGGCATATGCTGATTCATATACACTCACCAATTACTATATAGTATCCGTGGCTGATAAAATTTTTCTAAATCCAGTTGGTATCATCGCATGGGATGGTATGATTGCACACAAGCAATATTTTAAACGCTTATTGGATAAGATTGGAGTAGAAATGCAAATACTCAAAGTAGGGACATTCAAGTCAGCCGTTGAACCTTATTTTCGTACTTCTATGTCACATGAAGATCGTCAACAAACTGAGCAATATCTTAATGGTATTTGGAGTGAATTTAAAACTACAGTAGCGCAGAGTCGCTCTATTACTGAGACACAATTAGATGCTTATGCTGATGAATGCATGTCACTACAGCCTCAACAGAAATATCTGGACTATGGTTTTGTAGATGATTTGATATACGTACAAGATATAGACTCTATTTTGCGCATGTATACTGGAACTAAAGACTATAATACTGTATCCCATACTGATATGACTAGTGTCATTCGTAATTCTATCGTTGCTCTTGATAAAGTCGCAGTTGTATATGCAGAAGGACAAATATATGATTCGGGCAAAGAAGGGATCGTGGATAGTGAATTTATCAAAACAGTGCAAAAGATTCGTAAAGATAATACAATTAAGGCGGTTGTTTTACGTGTGAATAGTCCAGGTGGTAGTGCAGATGCTAGCGAGCAAATTTGGCATGCAATCAAAACACTGCAAGCCGATGGATTGCCAGTAGTGGTTTCAATGGGTAATTATGCAGCATCAGGAGGCTACTACATTTCATGTTGTGCAGACTATATTTATGCAGAACCAACTACATTAACAGGCTCTATTGGTATTTTTGGAACAGTACCTAATGTGAACAAACTAATGGATAAAATAGGTCTAGATATTGATGGTGTCAGTACTAATCAACATTCCGACCTTACTGTTAATGCCGTATACAAAGGCATGACTGCCGAAGAAATGGTGCTTATGCAATCAATGGTAGAGCGTGGTTATGATCTCTTTACCAAGCGTTGTGCTGAAGGACGTGGCATGTCGCAAGAAGAAATCAAGGCTATTGGTGAAGGAAGAGTATGGCTGGGTAAAGATGCGTTGGAAATAGGTCTGGTTGACGAATTAGGTAATATCAATGATGCTATCAGCAAAACAGCTGAACTTGCGAATCTAGGTGAATATGCCATTGAAGAATATCCGAAGAAGAACGATCCGTATGAAGAGTTGCTCATGCTTTTCACGGGTACCACACCTGATGAACGTTTGATTATGCAAATGCGTGAGTTCGCCTCAAAACCACGGATTATGGCTCTAACACCAGAAATATTCATCCAATAATACTATACGAATTGAAAATACTCCTTGCCCCCATATCATGGATATATGGCTTGATTATTTGGATACGCAATCTATTATATGATGATCATATCCTACATTCAAGTCAAGTGCAAATACCTACTATTTGTGTGGGCAATTTGGCCGTTGGTGGTACTGGTAAAACACCTTTGACCGAGTACATTGTCTCACTATTGTCTGCACAATACAAAGTGGCTGTCTTGTCTCGTGGCTATGGACGAAAAACAAGGGGATTTCGACTCGCAAATTCTGCAGATACGGCACAAACGATAGGGGATGAACCTTTGCAAATCTACTCTCGTTTTTCAAAAGTGCCAGTGGCCGTGTGTGCTGATAGAGTGAAGGGTATCAAACGATTACGTCAACTAGTACCAGATTTACAGTGTGTTATTCTCGATGATGCATATCAACATCGAAAATTGCGCTGTGGATTATATATATTGCTCACACCATTTGATCGACTATATGTAAACGATCATATGTTGCCATGGGGAAGATTACGTGATGTACCTAGTCAAAGTATTCGTGCAAATGTGGTGGTAGTGACTAAATGTCCTGAGACAATGATGCCAATAGATCGACGCATTGTGTCAAATGCTTTGCACCTTCCGTCGTATCAGCAATTATGTTTCTCAAGAATAGTATACCAATCATTATCATTGCCTGGTACACCTTTATTACTGACTGGCATTGCCAATCCACAATCATTGTTTGAACACTTGTGCAAACAATATCCTAATACAGAACTTTTGGCTTTCCCCGATCATCATTTCTTTACAGATAATGATATTAAACGCATTATTGACAAAGTTAACAATTACGCATGCGTTGTCACTACCGAAAAAGACTATATGAGATTGCAGCAAACACCATTGATCCAACAGTTAGGGAAGAAACTCTTTATTCAACATATTCAAACAGATTTTGGCATGGATAAGGAAGCATTTGATCGTGCAATTCTTCTTTATGTTAGTGAAAATAATCGTAAAACCCAATCCAATAATATGAAAGCTCCTGATATTAAGAGCGATTCAATAATCCAATAATAAAATGAATATTATATCTCTTCTCCGTCGATTCGTTCCACCATATCGTTGGCAAGTAGTGGCTAACCTCTTTTTCAATCTCTTTTCTACGATATTGTCCCTTTTTTCATTTGCTACGATTATACCCGTTTTGCAGATTCTTTTTGGTTTATCCGAAACACCTGCTGTATATATGCCAGTAAATACGGCAGCAACTATGCAAGAGATAATTGATGTCCTCAAAAATAATCTTTACTACTATTTGCAAATGCAGATAGAAACTAATGGCGCACAATATGTATTATTGTTGCTTGGAGCTTGTCTTGTATTACTTACTGGTTGCAAATGTCTCACAGCATGGCTCGCTAACTATTTCATGGTGCCTATACGTACAGGCGTGCTTCGTGACCTTCGTGCACAATTATACAAGAAGATCGTTAGTCTACCTATTGGCTTCTTTACGGAAGAAAGAAAAGGGGATGTCATGTCACGAATGACAAACGATGTGAATGAGGTCGAGGCTTCAATTATGTCTACGCTTGACATGCTTTTTAAAGATCCAATTATGATATTGGTCTATCTTATCACGCTTTTTACCATTTCTTGGCAACTGACACTATTTGTGCTGATTCTTTTACCAATAGCTGGTTTTCTTATAGGACGTATCGGAAGATCTCTTAAACGTGCTTCTACCAAGGGACAAGAGCAGAACGCGGAAATTCTAACACAAATAGATGAAACGCTTGGCGGATTACGCGTTGTAAAAGCATTTAATGCTGAAGAAAAACTCACAACTCGTTTCCTTTATCTCATCAATGCTACACGTGCTACTTTCAATCGCATAAATCGTCGCTATTATCTTGCGCATCCTATTTCAGAATTCTTTGGAACTGCTCTAATCGCTGTGCTACTATGGTTTGGGGGGACACTCATTCTTGGGAATCATTCTTCTATAGATGCTGCTACATTCATCTATTATCTAGTCATATTTTATTCTATCATCAATCCTGCTAAGGACCTCAGTAAGGCTACATATAGCATTCGTCGAGGCGTAGCTTCTCTCGAACGAATAGATAAGATTTTAAATACTAAATCCAATATTATTGAGATCGCTGAACCACACTATTTAACCGATTTTCAAACACTTATTCGGTATCAAGATGTTTCGTTCTCATACCAATCTGATCGACCCGTTCTACAACATATTAATCTAGATATCCGAAAAGGTCAAACAATTGCTCTTGTCGGGCAATCAGGTAGCGGTAAAACTACTTTGGCGGATCTCTTGCCTCGCTTCTACGACCCTACCGAAGGATGCATTACTATTGATGGAATAGATATTCGCAATATAAAATCTCGTAATTTACGAGCATTAATGGGTAATGTTAATCAAGAAGCAATCCTCTTTAATGATACATTTTATAATAACATCACTTTCGGTGTTGAATCAGCCACAATGGAAGAAGTACGCCAAGCAGCACGAATAGCAAATGCAGATGATTTTATTATGGCTACTCCTAATCAGTACCAAACAATTATAGGTGACCGTGGATCGCGCCTCAGTGGGGGACAACGACAACGAATTTCAATTGCACGTGCTATTCTCAAAAACCCACCTATACTTATTTTAGACGAGGCTACATCTGCTCTTGATACCGAATCCGAGAAACTAGTACAAGAGGCACTTGAAAACCTTATGAAAGATCGTACTACCTTAGTGGTGGCTCACCGCTTGAGTACTATCCGCAATGCTGACCTTATTTGTGTATTGCATGAAGGACAGATCGTTGAGCGAGGTAACCACGACGAACTACTGGCACGTAATGGTTATTATCGGAAATTGATAGAAATGCAACAGACTAATTCGTAAGTGTTGTAGAATTTTCCTAATAGTAGGCTTATAGTTTACAGCAATAAAAAATGAGAGAAGTTGACTTCTCTCATTTTTTTATATTTTTACAATATTTTACTCTTCAGGAACATTCATTTCCAAGCATGTATCTGCTGTAGAATGCGATGTCTTTTTGTAGGTAGCTTTTGCTTCATTGTCAATCAATAAAGCTGCTTTTACTGCTAATTGTACTGTACTCACTAAATCTTGCTCTGTACCCCAAAAATAAACGGTACTTTCGCCTTGTGAACTTGATATAGTATACATCCAACAAGCCATTTTTGTGTCATCCAACTTGCTAGCATCTACATCCATCACATTTTTTTGGCAACTTGTCATTCCAAGTGCTAAAACGCATACTAATGCAATAAAAATCTTCTTCATAATTTTAATAGTTTAATTTGTTAATATTTTTTGTTTGTATCAAATTACGTTGCAAAGGTACAATAAATTATGCATATATACAAGTCTTTTCGTTTTATAAGTAAAAATCTTTTGTAAGCTCTATGTATGCCTTACTGCGGGGCGAGTTCGTAGATTCTATATAGAAGTGATTGATATCTAAGCTACTATTTTCAATCAATGTACTTCTAAATGACATCAACAAACGCTTTGCGGGATTACCTTCTTTGGAATGTACGTAGGTAATATGCGTAGGTCGTAATTGATTCTTTTGTGCCAATTCTAAAATTTCTATTTCTGCTTCTATAGGAAGAATCAATGATAATATTCCACGGCGTTTTAGCAATCGTTTAGCATGTGCTAGTAACTCTGCATAAGCTAACGTATCCGTATGGCGAGCAGTAGCACGATCTCGGTTGGGGTTCTTCAAACTATTCTGAAAGTAGGGTGGGTTACTTACTATTAAGTCAAAACCATCATTTACTTGATACTCTTGAACAGAACTTTCTATTGCACTTAAGTGAGAAGCCCATGGAGATAGCGCGAAATTTATTCTACTTTGTTCTACAGCATTGGGCTCTATATCAATACCATATATATTAAAACTTCTTCCAGTTGCTTCCAAACGTTGGGATAGCATCAAGGAGATCAGTCCACTTCCTGTTCCTATGTCTAATACACGTATATCAACCTCATCAATAGCAGAAATAGGACACCAAGCACCTAGTAGGACACCATCTGTGCCTACTTTCATGGCACATCTATCATGCCATACGGTAAACTGCTTAAAACGAAAACAAGGAGACCCCATAGCATTCAATATTTTGTTGTGACGCTTGTAGAATGATGGTGATGGCAACCGCATTCAGTATGTGAGAAAATATGTACACATAGGTAAATACCATAACCGATAAATAAGACTGCAGATATATATCGTATCCACTTTTCAATGCTATGCAGACGATTGGTAAGAGTTGTTATTGACACTGCACTATATGATATCAACCATGCTATGATCATAATAGGTAAACCTGTACCCAAACCAAAAACGATGGGAAGTACCCAGTTCCAAACTGTAGGTAAACTGATAGCAATATCTACCATCGTGAAGAAATATACTAAACGGTGTGGACAGAATGCGATTGCAAAGAATATTCCTAACATAAAAGACCATAACCAACTACTTTGACTATCAATGCTTTGCATCCATTTCTTTGCACCATGATCATGCTCGTGATGATGACCTGTACATAACAACACCACTCCACAAATGATCATAAATACTGCTAATAAAGGTTCACCCCAGTCTTGCAAGAAATGCTTGATACCATCGGTTTTTGCACCCATAATAAATGGAATAGAAAGTAGTGTGTATGTGGCTAATTTTCCTAATACAAACATCAAACCATTTACTAGCACCCGCCTGCGATTCCTTATCTCCTTATCTATATAGCCGATTGCTGCAATACTTGTGAAGAGTGTACAGGGGTCGAGGATCATCAAAAAACCCAACAATAGCGATGTTAAAATGTGAACCATTTGATAATTGATATGTGATTTTGTAAAAATATTTGCAAAGGTACAAAAAAATTTGGATATTTCCAAAAAAAGTTGTATTTTTGCAGCGTGAAAGTTATATACAAAATACTGTTCATCCTTTCTGGTCTATTGATTTTGTTTGCTTCTTGCAATCAAATGTCTTGCGATAGTAGGCATGTCCAACATACACTACATCAGCAGCAGAGAAAAGCCGAAAAACTAACCCAACGCCTCTCGTACGCCATTGAAACAAATAATTTTGACTCAATTTGGACGTATTCACATGTGGAAGAAAATATCGTTTTTTATATCTATCGCAACGATAAAATGGTATATTGGTCAAATGCTTGGCTTGCATCATCAGCACGCATTGTAAGACCTATCTATGACCAGTGGTATTTTATGCAATGGGATAACGCGCAAGGTGTATGCTATAAAACGAAAATCAATGAATTCCAAATCGTTGTGGCTATTCCAATAAAGTATAGCTATTCTATCACAAGCGGACAATTGCGTAATTCTTTTATCCCACCTTTTAATGCGGATGAATCATTGATAATAAATTATCATAAAACCGATTCCAGTTTACCAATCCATTCGCTAGATGGAACCTATCTATTCTCCATTGATAAACAAGATTCTACCCAAATAAGTCAGTCATTTGTTGGAAAGGATGATGTGTTGGATAACTTCTCATATCGATCACTTTTTACTGCATCCGACGCAACGGATGCGTCTGATAAATTGCGTACATATCATGTCCTAATTTTTGCACTCATTATCATTCTTTTAAGCATTGCAATCTATAGTCTCGTACGATACAAGGGATTCAAACGCATGAGATTGGGGGGCAAATTCCAAATAGTCCTAACACCTATGGTCATGGTGATCTTATTATCTATCTTCCTTGCCTCAATTGAGCACTCTAGACAAGTTTTTATAGAAACGCAACAACTACGCTTAAGTAAAAAAGCACAGTATGCCAAGATGACACTGCAAAATATGTATTTCTGGGATCTTTCACTCTCTCCATCACACACTACTTCACTTAATATTGATTTGAGGGATATGAGCTTTGCATTTGAAACCGATATACACGTTTATGACCTCAACGGACAACTCATTGGTACATCCGCACCTCAATTATTTCAACATGGATTATTGCCTACGCATATCGCACCTCAACCTCTATTCCTACATGATTGTCCCACTGTTCAATATGAACATATTGGAGATGTAAAGTATCTCTCAGCTTACACTGAATTTATCAATGGTAACTATTCGCAGATTGGTTATGTCGTTCTACCTAGTTTCATTTCGCAGCAAGAGCTTTCTGAGCATCTACAATCATATATGTTGCAGATCTTCCCTCTTTATTTGATACTCCTAATGATCGCTATTTTTATTGTATGGGCTGTGTCTAGAAGAGTCACTTCATCGCTTAGTCTAGTTAGTGACCAGCTTAAACAAAACAAGTTAGGAGAAAAAGGAAAACATATCGACTATTCTTTCTCAGACGAAGTGGGTGAAATTGTTACACACTACAATCAAATGATGGATGCGCTTGCTGAATCTACCGAACGTCTCGCGCGCTCCGAACGGGAGATGGCTTGGAGAACGATGGCTAGGCAAGTGGCACATGAGATCAATAATCCACTTACGCCAATGAAACTCACGCTACAGCAATTGCAACGAACCAAAGGCACCGAAAGATTTGATAACGCTTTCGATCGTTCTACTCAATTGCTCATTGATCAGATCGATAATCTTAGCCATATCGCTAAGTCTTTCTCAGACTTTGCAAAAATGCCAGAGGTTAATCCTACTACAGTGGATGTCGCTGCCAAACTTTATGATTTTATCGTTTTTATGAGAAATAACCCTTCCGATATACCTATTCGGTATATAGGTCCAGATAAAGGTGTCAACGCCATTGCGGATGCAGACCAGATTACACAAGTCTTTACCAATATCGTTAAGAATGCTATTCAAGCCATGCAAGGGAGGCCAAATAGTGATATTATCATCATCCTCAAAAATCATATCAAAATGAATCATGAATTGGATGATATTTTACGGTCTTCTACGAATAATTGGATTGAAATCTCCATCTCAGATAATGGACCTGGTATCGAACCAGAGGCTCGCAAAAAAATATTTGTTCCGAATTTTACAACTAAGAATACTGGGGCAGGATTAGGATTACCAATCTCGAAGAACATTGTTGAAGGTAGTGGCGGTAAAATTACATTCCATACTTCCGATACTGGTACTACCTTTTATATATACCTCAAAAAAGCATAGTTTTGTTCATGTAATACATTCTGCTTAGTTAGTGATTAGTTAGTGATTCCAATAGGAATACTGAAAGTTTAGAGAAATAATTATACAATATCAAACTTAAAATTATAATACAATGAAAGTAATGGACATTATGCAGCATCTAGCTGCGAAGCATCCTGGCGAAGCAGAGTATTTGCAAGCCGTGCAAGAAGTTCTTGAGTCAATTGAAGAGGTGTATAATCAACACCCAGAGTACGAAAAGGCCAAAATCGTAGAGCGTATGGTTGAACCTGATCGCATCTTTACTTTCCGTGTAACTTGGATTGACGATCAGGGAGAAGTACAAACCAACTTGGGTTATCGTGTGCAATTCAACTCCGCTATCGGCCCTTACAAAGGCGGATTGCGTTTTCACAAGGCGGTTAACCCCTCTATGCTCAAGTTCTTAGGATTTGAACAAACCTTCAAGAACGCGTTGACTACATTACCAATGGGTGGTGCAAAGGGTGGTTCTGATTTCGATCCTGTAGGGAAATCCGATGCTGAGATCATGCGTTTCTGCCAAGCCTTCATGCTCGAACTTTGGCGCAATATTGGCGTAGACACCGATGTGCCTGCTGGTGATGTGGGTGTTGGTGGTCGTGAAATCGGTTTCCTCAATGGTATGTATCAAAAGCTCGCGCGCGAATATCATACAGGTGTCCTTACCGGTAAAGGTATGACTTGGGGTGGATCTATCCTCCGTCCAGAGGCGACTGGTTATGGTGCACTCTATTTCACAGAGCACCTCCTCCACCAAGCTGGCAAGAGTATCGAGGGCAAGACTGTAGCTATCTCAGGTTTCGGTAACGTAGCTTGGGGTGCAGCTCAAAAAGCAACCGAGTTAGGCGCTAAAGTTGTGGCTATTTCTGGTCCTGATGGCGTATGCGCTATTCCTGAGGGTATCACCGCAGAGATGATTGATTATATGCTGGTTATGCGTGCAAGTAATCGCAATAAAGTGCAAGATATGGCGGATAAATTCCCAGGTCAAGCTCACTTTACAGCAGGCAAGAAAGCATGGTCAGTACCTTGTGATATTGCTCTTCCATGTGCTTTCCAAAACGAGCTTAGCGAAGACGATGCTAAGGAACTCAAGGCTAATGGCTGCTGGTGCTGCTGCGAGGTAAGTAACATGGGATGCCAACCGGGCGCTATTCACTATTTCCAACACAATGGCGTACTCTTTGCTCCTGGTAAAGCTGTGAACGCAGGTGGTGTGGCTACTTCTGGTTTGGAGATGACACAAAACTGCGAGCACCTGAGCTGGACAGCACAAGAGGTAGATGCACGTCTGCATCATATCATGGAGTCTATTCACGAACAATGCGTGAAGTTCGGTACACAAGCCGATGGCACAATCGACTACGTGAAGGGCGCTAATATCGCTGGCTTTATGAAGGTTGCCCAAGCTATGCTAGAGCAAGGCATCATTTAATAATCTCTAGACTATCTATACTATCGAGTCCATCTAGTTAATCTAGATCATCTATCAAAAAAAGGACCGCTCAAACGAGCGGTCCTTTTATTTCGCTTCAAGCCTTTTAGCCTTTCGCCTCAAGCCTTTAGCTATATCCTTTACTCCACAACTACAGCAATTTGAGTTGCGCGAACTTGGTTAGTAGATGCAGTAAAGACTACCGTAGAAGCATCTCCCTTCCATTGACCATTAGGACCTGAATAAACATAATCACCACTGTCGTAAGTGAAGTTACCAGGACCATACTTCTCATCATTGTTTGCAGTACAGGTGAAAACGATCTCCTTAAGGTTACCTGCAGTAGAAGTGATAGTGATGGTTTGGTTCTTGTAAATACGATAGTGTTTCTCGTTATTGAATGTACCAAGAATACCTTGAGAAACTGTCATTGTAACACCATCCTTAGTAATAGTGTACTCAGCAGCATTATTAGAGTCGGTACCTGCATTACCTTGGTCTGCATCAGCATCGAAAATGAGTGCGTTTTCTGGAACAGTGATTTCGCTATCAGTGCTAGTTCCACCATTGCCAGTATTGCCGCCATTGCCTGTGTTACCAGAACCACTACCAGCCTCGCCAAGTGCTTTGTTGGTACTTTTCCAAATGTATGCGCCAGTAGCAGTTTCGGCTTTTTCGTAGAATTGTTTGATTTTTCCATAGATAACAACAAAGTCACCTACTGCTACGCCTGCTTCGTTAGTGATTTTATTACCATCCAAACCTTTAACGCGATATGCTTGGAAGTCTTCTTTAGAGTTAGCACCTTTAATATCTTCGATGTAGAATGTAGCATTTCCGTAAGAAACACTAACTTCATCAACTTTCTTTACCCAACCCATTACATAGTATTCTTCAGTAGAGGTTTGATCTTCTGTTGTAAGTCCAGCACAAATTTCACGGGCTTGAGCAACTGTCAACGCGCCTGCTGGAATATTCCAACCTGCGGTGTCTGGAGCAATAGGATCTACAACTTGAGTAGTGTCACCATTTTGTGTGGTGTCTTGACCATTACCAGGACCTTGAGGACCTACTGGTGGATTTTCATTACAAGCAGTAAATGCAACTGCTGCAATCAGCATAAATGCTGCAAAAATTTTGTTTAGCTTCATGTTGTTAAAATATTAAAATTGTTTGTTAAATACAATCGATCCAATTTTGCTTGCAAAGGTACGATTTTTTTTTCTTCCTACCAAAAAAAATAGAAGAATATGTGATTTTTTCTTTTACCTTAAGCAATTTTAAGAAAAATTACATTTTTTTACTGAAAATATTTTGCAGATTGAGAAAAATGTAGTACCTTTGCACACTGAATTGCGAGCGTGTGTGCACGCGTCGCGTTCGAAACGCGTTTTTCATTATTAATTAGGAGGATAAAACTATAGCAAATCCACAAAAAGGCCCACAACAACGTCGTGGCCGCGTAGAAAAAGAAATGCCCAATCGCATCAACGATGCGATTCGCGGTGTGAAAGAAGTGCGCCTAGTAGGCGACAATGTAGAGCAAGGTATCTATTCGTATGAAGCAGCGATGCGTATGGCGGATGATATGAACTTGGACTTAGTAGAAATTTCAGCCAATGCAGTACCACCTGTGTGCCGTATTTTGGATTATCAGAAATTCCTCTATCAAAAGAAACGCAAGGAAAAAGAAATCAAAGCGAACTCTGCCAAGGTTGTGATAAAGGAGATTCGTTTTGGACCTCAGACTGATGAGCACGATTACAACTTTAAGTTGAAGCACGCGCAAGAGTTTTTGAAAGACGGCAACAAGGTGAAGGCATATGTATTCTTCCGTGGTCGTAGTATTTTGTTCAAAGACCAAGGAGAGTTGCTGCTCGCGCGTTTTGCAAATGACCTAGAAGAGTATGGCAAAGTGGAAGCTATGCCAAAACTCGAAGGCAAACGCATGATTGTGAATATCGCACCTAAAAAATAAATGAGGATATATGGCGAGGTGACAATGCTATACCATTCTACACCACGCTACACCATACTACAGTCGTAGGGCCACCAATGGCTGCCTGAGACTTAAAATCAATATTAACAATTTAAATTATTAACAAAATGCCAAAGGTAAAGACTAATTCCGGTGCTAAAAAAAGATTCGCTCTTACCGGAACGGGCAAAATCAAGCGTAAACACGCTTACAAGAGTCACATTCTGACAAAGAAGACTAAAAAACAAAAACGCAACTTGACTCACGTTGCATTGGTAGATTCAACAAACTTGCGCTCCGTTCGCGAAATGTTGGTTCTCCGTTAATTATTAACCACCAAATTTTTAAACTAGTAAAACTATGCCAAGATCAGTCAATCACGTTGCTTCGCGCAACCGTCGTAAGAAGATTTTGAGCCTCACACGAGGCAATTTTGGTGGCCGTGCAAACGTTTGGACAGTTGCCAAAAACACATGGGAGAAAGGTCTCCAGTACGCTTATCGCGATCGTAAGAACAAAAAACGCACTTTCCGTGCGTTGTGGATTCAACGTATCAATGCAGCCGCTCGTTTGGAGGGCTTGAGCTACAGCCAATTGATGGGTGCATTGAAGAAAGCTGGTATCGAAATCAATCGTAAAGTCCTCGCAGACTTGGCGATGAACCAGCCACAAGCGTTCAAAGCTATCGTTGAACAAGCGAAGCATTCTCTCTAATGTGAAGAAAAAGCGAAATAAGGTGTTCCTGCTAAATGGCAAGGCACCTTATTCCTTTTTTTATATGCGCACGCGCGTATACCCAGGATGAATAATCAAAAAATAAATCTATAAAAATATGAAAAAGACCATGATTCTGTTGGTGGCTGTACTTTCCACCATTTCTATGTCGGCAGCCGAATTGCCAGGCTTCCGCTATGAAGATGCAACGAAGTTCCAAATTATCAACAAAGGTTGGGACAATACCACCGAACCTTATACCCGTCTGCCTCAGGCATTTATGGATAGTTGCCGCGAAGAACAAGCATGGCTCTACAATCATTCAGCAGGTATTGCGGTACGCTTTGCTACCAATAGCAAACGCATTGCGGCTCAATACAACTTGAAGAATAATTTCCATATGCAACATATGGCAATGACCGGTATCAAAGGTACTGATCTATACTACCTTAACGAAGAAAGAAACGTATGGGAGCACGTGAATACGGCTCGTCCTCAAGAGAAAGGATTAGTGGCAGACTCTATTCAGTCGAAACTCTATGTGGAGAATTTGGATGGTGAGATGCATGAATATATGATTTACTTGCCATTGTATGATGGTATCAATTGGTTACAAATCGGAGTGGACTCTACTGCTGAGCTCTGCATGCCACGTGTAGAGAATCCTCGTAAGATGGGCAAGATAGTGATTTATGGTACAAGTATCCAACAAGGCGGTTGTGCTAGTCGCGTGGGTATGGTGCCAAGCGCAATGATTCAACGCGAATACAATTTGGAGTGCGTAAACTTGGCTACTTCAGGTAATGCACGTATGGATTTCTACATTGCAGAAGCATTGGCAAGCATCGAAGATGCCATCTGCTATGTGATAGACCCTGTGCCAAACTGTACCGAAGACCGTTGTGATACAGCCACTTATGATTTTATCAACATACTGCGTACCTTGCGCCCTGAAGTACCTATCATCATGGTAGAGGGCATTATGTATCCATACACTCGTCATGATAGCTACTTTGCAGAGTACTTGCCCAAAAAGAATGCGGCATTCCGTCGTGGCTATGAGCAACACTTGGCAGAGAATCCTAAAGGCTTGTATTACATGACTTACGAAGGACAAGTAGGTCCAGAGATGGAAGGCACGGTGGATGGTGTGCATTTGACGGATTATGGTTTCCGTGCATATGCAGACTTGCTTGAGGTCAAGATTAAGGAGGCGTTGGACGATACCGATGTGGATTATGATTTGACCCCTTCATACAATATTGTTCGCAAGAAATCTTGGTGGGAACGATTCTTAGATCTTTTCAAAGGAAACTAATTTAATCATCAATATTAATCATTATGAAGAAAGTACTATTATTTTTTTTCTGTGCAATGGCTTCTATAGCCATTTCTGCGCAAACTATCAGTGGTACTGTTATCGATGCTGATAACAATGAACCTCTGATAGGTGTTTCTATCCTTGAAGTCGGTACTGCTAACGGTATTGTGACTGACATCGATGGCAATTTTGAGCTATCCGTTAATGACGGTGCTAAGTTGCAACTCTCTTATGTAGGTTATGAGACCAAGGAAATCGCTGTTGGCAAAAAGTCCAACCTCGGAGTCATTGAAATGACACCAGAAGCTGTTGGCTTGCAAGACGTTACAGTGACTGGTCAAATAGCTATACAACGGAAGACTCCTATCGCTGTGAGCCAAGTGACAGCTCTTGATATCGAAGAGCGTATTGGTGGTGGCGAGTTCGTGGAGGTGCTCAAGAACACTCCTGGTGTACACGCTAACTCTGGTGGTGGCGGTTGGGGTGATAGCGAGATTTGGATGCGTGGTTTCGACAACACCAATATCGCTATGATGATCAACGGTGTACCTATGAATGGTATGGAGAACGGCAAAGTATATTGGTCCAACTGGCAAGGTCTTGCTGATGTGACCTCTGTTATGCAAACGCAGCGTGGTCTTGGTGCCAGCAAGATGAGTGCACCTTCTGTAGGTGGTACCATCAATATCGTGACCAAGGGTCTCGATGCTAAGCGCGGTGGTACATTCTCTTACTCTTTGGGTGATAATGGTTACAACAAGGTTGCTTTCTCTGTATCTACTGGATTAATGTCTAATGGTTGGGCTATTACTTTGATGGCTGGCCGTACATGGGGTGATGGTTATATCCAAGGTACAAGCTTCGAGGGCTACAACTATTTTGCAAACATCTCTAAGCGCATCAACGAGAACCACCAATTGTCTCTCACTGGCTTTGGCGCTCCTCAAGAGCACTACCAACGAAATGGTGGTCTTACTATGGCAGAGTGGAACAATGTACGCAAATACATGAAGGATGGTATGCACTTCTCTCGTTACAACCCTACCTATGGTTATGACGACTACGGCAACCAAAACTCTGCGAACTACAATGTGTATCACAAACCACAAATCTCTCTCAACCATGTATGGCAAATCGACCACAAGTCTTCTCTTTCTACCACAGCATATGTTTCTGTAGGTCGTGGTTATGGGCGCACAGCTGAGCCTGGTAAGGGATCTGATTACGCATATTCAGACTTGACTTATGGTGCGGATTATGGTAAATTGTCACACACTTTCCGTCGCGAGGATGGTACCTTCGACTATGGAGCTGTGATGGAACTCAACAATCCTGAGAATCCTATCTATAATCCTGAATCTAGCGAATTCAAACGCTATTATTCTGGTTCTCAACTCGTTATCTGCGAGAATCGTAACGACCACAACTGGTATGGACTTGTTTCTACTTATTCTAATAAGTTCGCTGATATGTTCGACTTCTACGCTGGTATCGATGTTCGTTACTATCAAGGTAAACACAATGCTACCATCTCTGATTTGCTTGGTGGTGATTATTTCATTGATAAAACTCGTGAGGGTGTTGACCCATTGCTCAATAGCGCAGCTGCTGATCCTAAATGGGTAAACGAGAAACTCACTATCGGTGATATCGCATATCGTAATTACGATGGTTTCATCGTTCAAGAAGGTGCGTTTGCTCAATTGGAGTACAATCAAAACAACTGGTCTGCATTCATCAACGGATCTGTTAACTATAACCACTACTGGAAAGTAGACTACTTCTACTACGATGCTGCGCAAGGCAAATCTGAAGTTCTCGGTTTCCTCGGTGGAACTATCAAAGCTGGTGCTAACTATGAGTTCAACAAGCACCACAATGCTTTCATCAACGTAGGTTATATTTCTCGTGCGCCAAACTTTGATAACGGTGCTTTCATGCAAGCTAGTACTAGCAATGTAGTAAACCGTGAGGCTAAAAACGAACAAGTTGCTAGTGCTGAAATCGGTTACGGTTTCCACAATGAGTATGTAAATGTGGCTGTTAATGGTTACTTCACCGAGTGGATGGATAAGACTATGACCAAGCGTGGTACTGTTAGCGATGGTGTAAATCCTGACTCAGAGAAAGAGTTCTTCATGAATATGACTGGTGTTAATGCTCGCCACATGGGTCTTGAATTCGAGGTGAAGGCTCGTCCTACCAAATGGATGGAGATCTCTGCAATGTTGTCATTGGGTGATTGGAAATGGGATAGCGACTCTGTTGTAGGCTATATTTATGACGAATTTGGTAAGGCACTTACTGCTACTGGTCAAGTTACTACTCCTGGCGCAGATGATCACCAACGAGCTATTATAAATATGAAGGGAATTAATGTCGGTGGTTCTGCTCAAACTACTGCTAACCTCGGCGTTACATTCAAACCATTCAAAGGATTCCGCATTGGTGCTGAATATACACTCTATGATCGCAACTACGCATATTACTCCTTCTCAGGTAGCAACCTACAATTGGGTAAAGAGATGAATGTTGTAGCTCCATGGCGTGTGCCTACTGGTGGCCAATTAGATATGCGTGCTTCATATCACTTCCAAATTGGTGGCGTGAATGCGACACTCTCTGGTAATGTTACTAACTTGCTCAATCAACACTATATCGAGAAAGCTTGGAACCCAAGTGCTGTTACTGAGACTATCACAGAGGCAAATCCTGATAACGTATATTTCTACTTCTCTAAGGGTATTCAATATAACGTTCGTCTAAAAATTAACTTCTAATTGGAAGGCTGAAACTTTTAAACATTGAAACTTTGAAATTTTATAACACAATGAAAAAGATTTTATTTTTCCTCGCTACATTGCTCATCTTTGCATCTTGCGAGAATTGGTATATGGATAAGCATCTTGGTGGAAGTGATTATCATCCAACGGATGTAAGAACTATTGACTATACCCTTACTGAGGCCGATTATGGCGCGATTGCTGCAAATGCAAAGAATGTAGAAATTGCCTTGGCGCTTTGTACTTTTGATTCAATTATAACAGATTCTATTGTTGATTCTACTTATTACCATGCGCTATTGCAAATCGCTGATACTTTAGCATTTAATAGTTTGGCACCAGCAGAAACATATGTACCAGCATTCTTGGTAGAAAAGTTCCCACAATTGTCTCCAGGTTCTATTGTCAACCTCACATACAACTATCTTACTGTTGACGGAATCGTAGAGAGCAAATCAACATTCTCACTCAGTGATGTTTGGGGATCTTCTATCTACTACAAACAAGCTATCGTTGGCGAAGGTCAAGGCAAATTGGTTATCCAAGATGTAAAATTGGATCCAGCTCTTACTTATGTTTGGAAATACGATGCTAAATATGGTATGAAGGCTACTGCGTATGTTGGCGGTAAGAATTATCCTAGTCAATCTTGGGTTGTTACACCTGCTATTGATCTCGGTCGTGCTAAGAATCCACAACTCAGTTTTGACCAGGCTAGAAAATACGGTGTGGACTTTCTCAAAGAGTGCTTTGTAATGGCTTCTACCGATTATGCAGGCGATGTTACAACATGCAATTGGGATACTATTCCTTATAACCAAGATGAAGAGGGCAACTTCCTCGTACCTGATGGATCTAGCTGGAACTTCATGTCAACAGGTGAGATGGATCTCTCTAAGTATGTTGGTCAGCAAGTATATATCGGCTTCCAATACAATAGTAGTGAACTTGGTTCTGCTACTTGGGAGTTCAAAAATCTCCTTGTTGCTGAACCACAAGAGTAACTAAATCCAACTCTAGATAATCTAGTTCATCTAGTCTATCTAGATTACAAAAAATAAGGTTGCGAATTTCGCAACCTTATTTTATTTTCATGCCTTACACTTTACACCTTACACCCCTTGCGCTAACGCTCGGCGGATGACCATCTGTGTATTCTCGGTACAAGGTACCATTGGCAAGCGCAGCACGTTCTTTATCATACCCATTTCTGCAAGCACCGTCTTTATGCCGCTGGGATTTCCCTCTACAAACAATAGATGAATTCGATGTCCCATTTTGCTTTGCATTATGGCATCTTTCTCATGCACGATCTGCTTCATCTCTTTTGGCCATGCATTACTTGCTACACTAATCAATCCATCTCCACCTGCTTTCATCATCTCATATGCTAGATCATCATCGCCACTGATTACGGCAAAATCGCCATTGGCGATATTTACGGTCTCAGTAAATTGTTCTACACTATTGCATGCTTCTTTGATACCCATAATCTTATCAGGATGAGCGTCATAGATGCGTCGCGTAGTCTCTGGCAACAAGTTCACTCCTGTGCGTTTGGGTACATTGTACAAGATTACTGGCACAGGACTAGCCTCTGCCACAGCGCAGAAATGCTGATACAATCCTTCTTGTTGTGGCCTGTTGTAATAGGGCGTGACCGACAATATCGCTGCGAAATGTGCTATCAACTGTTCTTTCAGTTCGCCGATTCGTTCCACTACCGCTGCGGTACTATTGCCACCAATACCCAATACGAGTGGAATTCTACCTGCTACTTTTTGAACAACATATTCTATGATTATATCTTGCTCCTTGTGGGTGAGAGTAGGGACCTCGCTCGTAGTTCCCAATATCACAAGATAATCTGTACCACCTGCCACCTGGTGCTCTATCAGTTGACCTAGTGATTCATAATCTACTTTCCCTTCTTTTGTAAAGGGTGTTACCAATGCTGTACCTAATCCCTTCATATCATTTAACTATTTTGGCTAAACATATTGATGTATTTGATAATCTGTTCAAACAAAAAATCTGGTTTCTCTTGAGCAGGTGTATCAATTGTCATATCGTAGATGCCTTCACGAATATGTCGTCCTACCTTGAAATCTGCATGCACATACATCGCCATGTATTGCATTGTCAACGAAGGCTCTTGTGTCAAGTCAATCAATAAATCAAAATGCCGTGCTTTCACTAGATCCAAAATATCTGTTTTGGGACTTCCTGTCAACCAACTGATCTCTTTTTTATCTGGCATAGTGAATAGTATAACTTCTTTGTTTCCAACTTTTATCTTATTGATAATGTGTTGAATACTTTCACTGGGATACAATAATACGACACTGCGTACATCCTCCCATTTGGGCATTATCACTTTCCTATTTGCTTGACGTTTCAGGGTCCATGCAAATATGGTCTCTCTAATTTTATCTATCATAACCTTTCAGTTTTCACTTTTCAACTTTCAGTCTCTCCAGAAATTCTTCTTCTGTGACAATCATTACTCCTAGGCTTTCTGCTTTCTTTCTTTTTTCTGGTCCCATATTTTCGCCAGCAAGGATAAAACTAGTCTTCTTACTCACTGAACCTACATTCTTTCCTCCGTTAGCCTCAATCATTGCTTTGTATTCATCACGCGAGTGTTGGGTGAATACGCCCGAAACAACTATGCTCTTGCCTTGTAGTAAGTCGGATTGGGGTGTCTGCTCTTCTTCGGTGCTTTGCATTTGTACTCCTGCTTCTCGTAAGCGATTGATAATTTCCAAATTACCCAAATCATTGAAGTAAGCAATAATATTTTTTGCTATTTGTTCACCCACATCTTCGATAGCAGTCAGTTGTTCGACAGTTGCCCATTGCAATTGGTCAATACTTGGGAAACGACGGGTAATCTTTTTGGCGGTTGTTTCTCCTACCATGCGAATGCCCAACGCAAACAGTACACGCGCCCATGGCACTTGTTTGCTGGCTTCTATACCTGCCAACATGTTTTGTGCCGACTTCTCGCCCAAACGCTCTTGCTTGGCAATATCTTCTTGCGTAAGTGCGTATATATCCGCGATATTCTTGAGTAGTCCTTGCGAATAAAGCAAGTCAATGGTCTCGCTGCCCAAGCCGTCGATATTCATCGCTTTGCGCGAAACAAAGTGCTCCATCTTACCCTTGATTTGTGGTGGACATCCACTCTCATTCGGGCAACGCCATGCCGCTTCGCCCTCTATGCGTACCAATTTTGCTCCACATTCTGGACACTCTGTGGGGAAGGTGTAACTTGTATCTAACAGCTCGCTAGCGAGCGGTCTGACATCTGACAGCGCAGCGGTCTCTTTCCCCACTATCTTCGGAATAATCTCTCCGCCTTTCTCCACCCAAACCATATCACCCTCGCGGATGTCCAGTTGGCGAATAAAATCCTCGTTGTGCAGGGTGGCACGTTGTACGGTTGTACCTGAGAGTTGTACGGGCTCCAGATTTGCGACAGGAGTCACTACACCAGTACGCCCGACTTGATACGTGATAGCATTCAGTCGCGTGAGTTGCTTCTCCGCAGGGAACTTATACGCAATTGCCCAACGTGGCGATTTGGCAGTATAGCCCAACTCTTCTTGGGTGGCTAAGTCGTTTACTTTTAGTACGATACCGTCTGTAGCAACAGGCAAGTTCTTGCGCTCGGTATCCCAATAATGGATATAGTCCATTACTTCTTCCAGCGAGTGGCACACCTTGACAGCATCGCTGATTGGGAATCCCCACTGCTTGGCTATCTGCAAGCGGTCGTAATGCGTATTGGCTGGCAGATTTTCGCCCAGCATATAATAGAGGTAGCATGTCAATCCGCGGCGCGCTACTTCGCTGCTGTCTTGCAGTTTGAGTGTACCTGATGCAGCGTTGCGTGGGTTGGCAAAGAGTTGCTCCTCTTGTGTCTCACGCTCCTGGTTGAGTCGTTCAAATGCTTCCCATGATAGCAGTACTTCGCCGCGTAGTTCCACGAAATCAGGAATCCTGACTCTGGACTCTGGTGCTTGAATATGTTGCGGTATCGCAGCAATCGTCTTGATATTCTCAATGACATTATCGCCCTTCACTCCGTCCCCTCTGGTTAATGCTTTCGTCAATACTCCATTTTCATACCATAGCGAGATACTCAGTCCATCAAACTTCAACTCGCACACAATCTCCACATCCTCAGGCAGTTTCTTCAACCATTCTTCCACTTCCTCTTGCGAGTACGTGTTTG
Source organism: Paludibacteraceae bacterium (assembly GCA_045578815.1). Lineage (GTDB taxonomy): Bacteria > Bacteroidota > Bacteroidia > Bacteroidales > Paludibacteraceae > Colicola. The sequence goes on along the minus strand of JAZNKZ010000001.1, from coordinate 32,908 downwards.
ACAGCGACAACATCGGATACTTATGTGACACTTGTTCAAAACCTTTAGACTTCTCACTTTTCACCTTTGAACTTTCACCTCTCACCTCTCTCAAGTCTGACCCTACATGCTGAGTAGGAGAATTTGCATCATACATATCAGGATATGATGCCTCTAACTCTTGCAAACGACGCAACTTTTGATCAAATTCATAATCCGACATGGTCGGAGCATTCATCACATAGTATCGATGATTCGCTTCTTCCAATTCGCGTCGAAGAGCCAAAACCTCCTCACGTTCAGTAATGTTTATTTCAGAAAACAGATCCATTATGGGACTAATAATTTTGATTTCCAACACTTACCATTGCCGTATATGTTCAGAATATACAGACCTTGATTCAAGCCTTCGATGGCTTCTTCACGAGAGTTTATGTGAGCACTTTGTACCACATTACCGTCCACACGATATACCACATAATAGCCACCTTGAGCATTCAATATATATGGTAACTCGTTGTTATACAGTACATCATAACTATTGGTTGTGATTTTGTCATCGCTCACCAATGTACTATCCAGTTTCAAACCTACAATCACTGGATCATGATCGCTACAGCGGAACATTGTCTGATCATTTGACTTGTCATATGTATAACTATCGCTCTCATCCGAATTGATATGATAGGCCACCATACCCGTTACTTGTGAATACATGGTTTTATTGCATAGCGCATGATCTAAATAACCCGCATAGCCACGATAGACATAACTATAACTACTATCTGCATGGAAGGCACGATGCAAATCTATCATGCCATCTTCACACAATATTGTGATGGGATCTTCCTTCGCATATGCATTCAAATCTCCCATAATCAGAATATCGCTATCGTTGTAAAATACACAATCTTTCTCGTAATTGGCCAACAAACTCTCTGCCTCACGCTTACGATCGCCGTTATATGTTCCTTGACCATCACCTTGATCGGCATTATCTTCCGAACCTTTACCACTCTTAGCTTTGAAATGATTCACCGAAAACAAAAATTTCTCCCCAGTCGCTTTTTCCATAAATGCTTGTGTTTTCTTACGCTCCTGTACACCCGTATTATTCTCTCTCAGCTTGCCGTAGGGCTCCAATACATCCGAACAATATACGAATCCAGCTTTCGTGTACGAACCATTCGTACCACCACCATCATCCACATATGCAAAATGACGACCTGTGTTATTGCTCAAATCTGACGCAATCTCTGCCAAAGCACTCTGACCTTGCTCTATCTCTACAAAACCATATAAATCCGCATTAATCTTTGCCAATGCTCTGCTCACTTTGGTGCGCTGCTTCTTGCGTTGTGTCTCATTATCTGCACCATAGCCATCACCCAAATTTTCTACAATATAGTATTCCAAGTTCATCGTACATACGATAATCGATGCTTCGGCGCGCATGTTTACAGAGGCCTCATCATAACCATCCTCCAATTCGGCTCGCGTGTTGCCACGCCAATCGCATGATACTAAACTCACACTATTATAACTATTCACCTTTACACGTAAGTTGTGCAACCTTTCTCCCATTCGGTGGTATCCCGATACATTCGTTAGGGTAATACTGCCTTGCGAGTTAAGCGATAGGATAGAGTAGTATTCATCGGACAGGGGATAGGCTTGATTGGTTGGTTGAAAGGTGCGCCGAGGAGATATTGTCAGACTACCTGAATTGTAATTATTGCACACATAAAAAGGTGTGGTAAACTCAATCGTTTGCCCTACATATTGCTTCAAATCACTATTCTTCCAATTGGCAACATCACCAATACTCACTTCTGTTACGGCCATTGCCGATACGTGAAAGATAATGACAATAATTACTCCTATAATTTTTCGCATACCGCTTCTTTTTTTATTTTAAATCGAGCACTTCTATTCAGCCTGCAAAATTACTAAAAATTTTGCATATGCACAAGGATGCGAGCATAAACTTTCGTGATCTTCGACATCTTATCTAGCGTTTTCAAACTTTTTTTTATCAATTCTTACCTGAAATTTAATTAGTGATTAATTAGTAATTAGTTAGTGATTAGTTAGTGATTAGTTAGTGATTAGTTAGTGATTAGGAAATCATTACCGTGCATTTGTAAACTGCATTCTTTGACACAAAGTAGATTTTTCATGAAAAAAAACAAAAATATTTGTGTATGTAAAAAAAAAGCAGTACCTTTGCAAGCCAGTTTGGATAAAAATGTAGCATGACTGACGAAAAATTATATATTCTTGCTTTAGATTCGCTTGAATTAGGTGAGCATGTATTTGATTTTCAGTTGGATAATTCCTACTTCAACCAAATTGAACACTCTGAGCTCTTGGGAGGAGAGGCAAAAGTGAATGCTCGCATCAACTTGCGCGAATATGATTTTGATTTGCACTTGTGCGTCAAGGGATTAGTACAGGTTATATGCGATAGATGCCTCGATGAGATGGATGTCGCAATTGATGTGGAAGAAACAGAGTGGGAATGGGATGAACAGCCCAAGCTAATTGACCTGAGTTGGCTAGCATACGAATTGATCATAGTGAATCTTCCATTGGTGCATAGTCACCAAGATGGTGGTTGCAATCCCGAAATGGATGCACTTCTCCAAGACCACCTCTGCACCGATGTTGAGGACGAAGAATGATATACGAAAGCTGATTATGAGGAGTTTAGCAATTCTGCGTGGCTAGACAATCCATAGGATGCTGGAGAACAATTTTAAAAAATAACAAAATAAAATAATAAACAACTATGGCACATCCAAAAAGAAGACAATCGCACACCAGACAAGCGAAACGTCGTACTCACGACAAGGCTAAAATGCCAGCATTGGCTCTCTGCCCTAACTGTGGCGCACACTACATTTACCACACCATCTGCCCTACTTGCGGATACTATCGTGGTAAATTAGCTGTTGAGCAAGCTGCAGAGGCCTAAACGGTAGGCGATTGAATAGGTGGCGTCGAGAGGACGCTACACCTAATTTCGAACAACACTCGTATAGGCTCTGAGTATTACACTTAGAGCCTATATGATGAAAAACAACCAAGACCTTCATTTGTGGCAATATTGAACTATTTGAACTATTTTGAACCATTTTTAACCTAACGACAATGTTTGATTCAAACAATCGCACCCCACGCCGAGGTGGCTACCGTCAGGATGAGAATCCGCGTGAGCGAAACGGCGCTACTATGTCTGCTGATGGAGCTTCTATCCGTCCTCGTTTCAATCCTAATGCTACGCCTCAAGAGGGAGGTGGTCGCCGTCGCCAACGCATCACACGCACTGCTGGTGCTACACGCGTGGAGAAGGTAGAGGCTCGTCCTTCTTTCCGCAATCACACGCAAGGTGGTAATACGAACGAGCAACACAGCTTCCGTCCACGCCCAAAGCACAATGCAGAGGTATACTCCAACCGAAAACGGCAGGAATTTATCAAAAAATACGAAGATCCTACCAAGCCTATACGACTCAATAAATATCTCGCTAATGCAGGTATCTGTTCACGCCGCGAAGCTGATGACTTTATCCAAGCTGGTATCATCACCGTCAACGGTGTTGTGGTGGACAACCTCGGGGCTAAGGTATTGCCTACCGACAAAATTATGTTCCACGATCAACCTGTTCGACGTGAGCGAAAAGTATATATATTGCTCAATAAACCAAAAAACACGGTAACGACCACCGATGATCCACAAGAGCGTCACACCGTATTAGATATCGTGCGTAACGCGTGCGCGGAGCGTATCTATCCTGTTGGTCGTCTTGACCGAAATACTACTGGCGTACTGCTCCTTACCAATGATGGTGATCTAGCAGCTAAACTCACACACCCTAAGTTCGGCAAGAAGAAGATTTATGCAGTAACCCTAGACCGTGATTTCGATGAGGTGGACGAGGCAATATTGAGGGCTGGTATCACGCTTGATGATGAGAAAATCGTACCTGATGCTCTCGAGTTTACATCGCAAGAAGACCGCAAGCATATTGGTCTTGAGATACACTCTGGCCAAAATCGAGTAGTACGTCGTATGTTCGAGAAAGTAGGATATCGTGTTACCAAACTAGACCGAGTATCCTTCGCTGGACTTACTAAGAAGAATGTTGCACGTGGTAAATACCGCTTCTTAACTGCGAAGGAAGTGAGTATGCTCCAAATGGGCGCATTCGAATAATATAAGCAAGAGGCGTGAGGCAATATCCTTGCGCCTCTACCTTTAAAACGTTTAAACTCTTAAAACTAATATCTAACAACGTTAGCGGTCTATCAGCCGCAGACGGACTAAAATCTAACTTCTAAAATGAAAAAAAATCTATTCTTGGCTTTTTGCCTCATCGCTTTATCGCCCCTTTGCTTGATGGCAGAGACTATCCCTGCTACTGACAGCCGCGTAGTCTTTGTAGGTCGTACCGCTGTAGATGGCACTTCAGTGTCTTTCGACTGGACTGCTACCTATTTCCGTATCGCTTTTTCTGGTCAATCACTCACCATGAAGGCATCTGAAACCAAATGGGATGCTACACCTGAGATGGCGGCTACGCGCCACAACTACTATAATGTGTGGATCGACTCTCCTACCAGTGCCGAACCTCATCGTATCATCGAGGTAGCTGGCAATGATACCGTGATCGAACTAGTTGACCCTATGTATCTTAAGAAATCTCGCCGCTCTGTACACGAGGTGATTGTACAAAAGCGCACCGAGGGCGAACAAGGTAAAACCACTATCCACGAGTTCACTACCAATGGCAAGTTCTTCCAAGCTGAACCTTTGAAGGAGCGTCAATTGGAGTTCATTGGCGATAGCTACACCTGCGGTTATGGTATCGATGCGCCTAGTCGCAAAGATCGCTTCACTCCTGAAACAGAGAACGCTTCACGCAGCTACGCTGGTATCGTATCACGCTACTTTGGCGCTGATTATGTGGCGATTGCACACTCTGGTATGGGTATAGCACGCAACTACAACTCCAAGTTCAAAAACTGGTGGATGCCAGATCGCTACCTCCAAACCTTTGACGAGGATTCTACACTGGTCAATCGTTGGGATGCTACTAAGTCTGACTTCCACCCTGCAATGACCATCGTATATCTGGGTGCAAACGACTTCTCTACTTCCCTAGCACCTCGTTACGAGGATTTCCGCAAGCACTACTATCGCCTCTTCAAGTATATCAAGGCGAACTATGGCGAGGATCATCCTATCCTCTGCGTGGCTACCAAAACCCACGAGTATCTCTTCAACTATGTGCGCGATCTAGTCAACAACAGCGATATGAAGAATATCCATTACCTCGGCTACTGCCCTGCGCAACACAATCATACTGATGAAGATCTGGGTGCGGATGTACATCCTAACTACAATGGCCAACAAAAGAAAGCATACTCTATCATCCCTTATATCGCCACTATCACTGGCTGGGGATTGCAGGATATGCCTGTGAAATAATAGTTTATAGTTTATGGTTTAAGATTTAAAGGCGGTGTGATCCTAGCCTTTAACCTCTAACCTTTAACCTCTCGCCTATAATGAAAAAATCTCTTTTCTTGGCTCTATGCCTCATCGCCTTATCGCCTCTTTGCCTGATGGCTGAGACCATCCCTGCTACCGATTCACGCATCACTTTCGTAGGTCGCTCGGTGGTGGAGAATGACTCCTATCGCTTCGACTTCCCTTCTACCTACTTCCGCGTAGCATTCAAAGGAAATACCCTAGCTATGCATGTTACCGATACCAAACGCAATTTCTATGCCGTTTGGCTCGATTCTCCTACCTCTGCCGAACCTACGCATGTCGTTGAGGTCAAGGGTACAGATACCATCATCGATCTAATCACCCTGGCAGATACCAAGAAATCTAAAATCAAAGAGCATCAGGTGGTTATCCAACGCCGAACCGAGGCCAATTGTGGCACTACTACTGTGCATGGCTTCACCACCGATGGCAAGTTCCTTCAGGCGGAACAGCTCAAGGCTCGCCAAATTGAGTTCATCGGCGATAGCTATACTTGTGGATATGGCGTAGATGCTCCTGGTCGCAGAGATCCATTCAAGGATGAGACCGAGAATGCTTCGCGCACCTATGCTAGTATCGTTTCGCGCTATTTCAATGCGGATTATTTCACCATCGCACACTCTGGTCGCGGTATCACCCGCAACGCAGGTTCGAACATCCCATGGGAGGTCATGACCGATATATATCAATACACCCTCGACCGCGATTCACTCTCACGTTGGAATGTGACAGACTCTGATTTCCGTCCTGCAATGACGGTTATCTACTTGGGTACCAATGACTTCTCGTCCTATATGATGCCTGACTACAACAAGTTCCGAAAGGACTATATGCGCCTCCTAGGCTATGTCAAAGCCAACTATGGCGAGGATCATCCTATCCTATGTGTGGCATCAAAGTCCAATGAATATCAGTTCACTTATATCCGCAATGTGGTCAACAGCTGCGGATTGAAGAATGTGCATTACCTCGGATACTTCCCATCCCAACACCTCTCTACCGACGAGGACTTAGGGGCAGGATGGCATCCTAACTACAATGGTCAACAAAAGATCGCATACTCCATCATCCCTTATATTGCTACTATCACGGGCTGGGGATTACAGGATATGCCTGTGAAATAATAGTTTATACTTTATGGTTTAAAGTTTAAAGGCGGTGCGCACAGCGCATATCCTAGCCTTTAAACTCTAACCTCTAACCTCTCGCCTATAATGAAAAAATCTCTTTTCTTGGCTCTATGCCTCATCGCCTTATCGCCTCTTTGCCTGATGGCAGAGACCATGCCTGCTAGCGACGCACGTGTCACTTATGTAGGTCGTACGCTCGTTGAGGGCAACGATGTGTCCTTCGACTGGACGGGCGTCTATTTCCGCCTCTCTTTCTCGGGCAAGTCATTGACTATGCGTGCCTCCGATACCAAGTGGGCGGAAAGTCCCGAATGGATGGCCAAGCGTCACAACTACTACAATGTTTGGATCGATGCTCCTATGAGTGCCGAACCTCATCGTATCATTGAGGTGGCAAGTACCGACACCTTAATCGAACTCATCGACCCTGCCTATCTCAAGTCATCCAAACTCAAACAGCATACTGTCATCGTACAAAAGCGCACTGAGGGCGAACAAGGCAAGATGACCATTCACTCCTTCTCAACCGATGCGAAAGGCGTGTTCTACCAAGCCGAACCTATTCGCAGCCGTCAGCTTGAGTTTATTGGTGCTAGCTATGATTGTGGTTATGGCGTGGATGACACCAGCCGCTTGGCTAAGTTCACCCCAGAGACCGAGAACGCTTCGCGCTCCTTCTGTGCGATTATCTCGCGCTATTTTGATGCGGATTATGTGGTAGTAGCCCATTCAGGTATGGGTGCTGCGCGCAACTATAACTCCAAGTTCGATGGCTATCATATGCCTGACCGCTACCTCCAAACCTTCGATATGGACTCTACCGAGGCCACTCGTTGGAACGCTGCGGAGTCGGATATCCGTCCTGCACTGACATGTATCTACTTGGGTGGTAATGACTTCTCTGTCGCTTTGCAACCATCCTACGAGAAGTTCCGCGATGGTTATTATCGCCTCATTCGCTCTATCAAAGACAATTATGGCGAGGATCACCCAGTGCTTTGCGTGTCAAGTAAAGCACATAGCACCTTGCTCGATTATATGCGCGATATGGTGAAGTTCTGCCCAATGCCTAATGTACATTTCATGGCGTGCTGCCCTGCTTTACACTTGGGTACGGATGAAGATCTCGGTGCAGCTATGCACCCTAATTATATTGGTCATCAGAAGTTCTCGTATGCCTATATCCCATATGTGGCTACGATTACTGGCTGGGGCTTGCAAGACAATCCTGTCAAGTAACCATTCGACCCCAACATGCAAAATTATTTTATAGCCATTTCTAGGAATTGAATATATGAAGAAACTTTCTTTTTTTGTATTTTTATTTTCGCTTTGTGCCACGATTGCTGCTCAAAGTTATGTGACAGCTCCAATGTCTGTGCGCATAGAAAAGGAAATCAAGCCTGCTATCTTGCAGATGGTGGAGGGGTCGATTGCGTTTGTTGATTCTAATGGCAACAATGCGATTGATGCGAACGAGGCATGTAAGATTCGCTTTGCGGTTGAAAACGTGGGCACAGGCGATGGCAGCAATTGTGTGGCAAAGATTCAGGCAGTAGGCTCTACTACTGGTGTATCGGTGTCAAATAAGACCTTGCCACTCATCAAGGTGGGGCACACTATGACGGTGGAGTTGCCTATCAATGCTTCAATGAATACGGTAAGTGGCAAGATCAACTTCAAAGTGTTTGTAGAGGAGCCTATGGGCTTCAATACAGAGGAAATGGAGTTGATGGTGGATACACGCCATTTTGTGTCGCCATTGCTCCGAGTGGTAGATCATACGGTAACGGGTACTAGTGGAGGCGTATTGGAGAAGAATAAGTCATTTGACCTGCAGGTGCTCTTGCAAAATGTGGAGCAAGGGCAGGCTGAGAATGTGGATGTTACTATCAGTTTGCCTGAAAATGTCTATATGTTGGATGGTAATGCTAGTGAACAATTTGCACGCATGACTGCGGGAGAAACCAGATCGTTTGTTTATAAATTGATTGTACCTCAAAAATATGATGACACCAATATTCCTATCCAAATCAAGGTTAAGGAGCGCTATGGCAAATATGCAGAGAATCGTACCATCAACCTGCAATTGAATCAAGCTTTGGCAGCGAATAAGATTGAGATCGAATCCAAACCACAAGAGGTGAAGGATATAGAAATTGAAACGCTCACGAGTGATGTGGACAAGAATATCCCCGTAACGAATGTACCTAATAGTAATTCCTTCGTGGTGATAATTGCCAACGAGAACTATCAATTGGTTGATCCGGTGCCATATGCATTGAACGATGGAAATATCTTCCAAAAATATTGCAACAAGACACTAGGTATCCCTACGAAGAATATACGTTATGTGCCCAATGCGACACTAAACCAAATAAAGGCTCAGATAAATTGGCTACAAAATGTTACGAAGGCATATGCCAATGCGAACATCATTTTCTATTATGCAGGTCATGGTATACCAGATGAGAGCAGTCGTTCCTCCTATTTGTTGCCCATTGATGGTACGGGCACAGATGTAACTACCGGCTACAAACTGGATAATCTGTATGAGTCATTGGGTGCAATCCCTGCTAAGAGTGTGACCGTGTTTATGGATGCATGTTTCTCCGGTAGCAAACGCGAGAAGGGTATGTTGGCATCTGCGCGTGGTGTGGCACTTGTGGCAAAGAGTGGTGTTCCAACGGGAAATATGATCGTCTTTTCTGCTGCACAAGGCGATGAGACCGCTTACCCAAACCACAAGGAAAAACATGGAATGTTTACCTTCTTCTTACTTAAGAAATTGCAGGAGACCAAGGGCGATGTAACATTGCAAGAGTTAGGTAACTATATCAGAGAGAAGGTGAGCCAAGAATCTATTGTACTCAATGATAAATCACAAACTCCTTGTGTGACAGCATCTTCCTCATTAGATGCTTCTTGGAAGACATGGAAATTAAATAATGCTAATAAATAGGTAACTGGTTTATGCGTAAGATAGTATTATTATTGGTTATGGTGTTCTCTGTGATGATGATGTGGGCGGAGAACTATGCCAGCAATGCTCGTGCAGTGCAGGTGGAGCGTACTATGGTGATTACCTACGACTTGAGTCAGCCAGCGAATGTGCGATTGTTGGTGGCAACAAATATGTCGAATGATTTCAAGGAACTGAAGCAAGTGACAGGTGATGTGGGAAAAAACGTGCCAGCGGGCACCAACCGCCAGATCACATGGAACGTGCTGGAGGAATATGACCGCTTTGTGGCAGATGGTGTACGCTTCAAGGTGGAGGCGTATGGAGCTGAAGGTATAGGTGTGTTCTCTGTTTCCTCATCGAAGAAAGTGACCTTCTCTCCAGGAAATTTGCAATATCATCCAGCAAATAAATCGTGGCGTTTTGCGGAGAATCAAACCGATTATATAGGTGCTTCCAATCGCAATTGTTCTTCTACTTACAATGGTTGGTTGGATTTATTCGGTTGGAGTACGAGTTCTACTCATTTTGGTGTAAGAATTCCTACTTCCACTAGCGATTATAGTGGTTATTTTGTAAATTGGGGTACAAATAAGATTGGAAATGACGCCCCTAATACATGGCGTACCTTGACTAAGTATGAGTGGGAATATCTGTTATACAGTCGTCCAAATGCAAGTTCTCTTAAGGGTGTTGCTCAGGTGAATGGTGTAAATGGTTTGATCTTGTTGCCTGATAATTGGACATGTCCATCAGGTATTACTTTCAAGTCTGGTTACCATAGTGAAAGGGGTGTTGATTATTATGCTGCTTATCAAACCTTTACCGCTGCGGAGTGGTCAAAACTTGAATCCGCAGGTGCTGTCTTCCTGCCTGCCTCGGGCTGCCGCCGCGTCTCGGATGTAGACTACGTGCAGTACAGCGGCGAATATTGGTCTGCCACTGATGACACTAGCCGTAGCCGCTTCGCGTACCACCTCTACTTCTTCTCGGACGAGGCGGGCATGTACAGCTACTATCGCTACAGTGGTCATTCCGTGCGTCTTGTCAAGGATTTGCAATAAGAACATCCCGATTTTGTTCGCAGGCGTAGCCACGACAAAATCGGGTGTGATACAACTGTATTTTCTGTTGCTCTCCTCGATGGGGAGCAACAGAAATTCATTTATATGGTAAAAGGATTGTAACAATATTTCACAAACAGAAGGTATAAAGTTCGTTGGACTTTTCGCTACCCTTACGCTACCTTTGCGCTACCCATAGCGTGTTATAACGGAGTGGTATCGGCATTGTACAGGTCATCTGCCAAAATGGCAGTCTAGTGGCAATAGGTAACTTTGGCACGGAGTTTGTCATAATCAATATGTAACAACACTACCCAACACTAAACAATGCTAAACAATACTAAACAATACAATCATGAGTAAAATTCAACCATTAGCAGACCGCGTGTTGGTAAAACCAATGGCGGCAGAAGAGAAGACTATCGGCGGTATCATCATCCCTGATAGCGCAAAAGAGAAGCCACTTCGTGGCGAAGTAATCGCTGTAGGCGAGGGAACCAAAGACGAGAAAATGCTCCTCTCTGAGGGCGACACCGTACTATACGGCAAGTATGCAGGCACCGAACTTGAATACGAAGGCGAGAAGTACCTCATCATGCGCCAAAGCGACGTGTTGGCAATTTTGAAATAAGTAAATTAAATCAACTATTATCCCCTCTTAGGCATGGAGGGCTCTCCTCACTCAACTCTCGAAAAAAACTAACGAGGACTTCGTGAGTCCGAGTTAAGAGGAGGGATGGCGGTCGCCCAACGACGTCAACTGGCGTCGGTCATGCGACAAGCCCATGCCCGACGATATGGCAAAGAATATCAGTTATAATGTAGAGGCGCGTGATGCCCTCAAACGTGGCGTGGACCAATTGGCCAACGCAGTAAAAGTAACCCTCGGCCCTAAAGGTCGTAACGTGATTATCGACAAGAAGTTTGGTGCTCCACATATCACCAAGGATGGTGTCAGTGTAGCCAAGGAGATCGAACTCCAAGACGCAGCAGAGAACCTCGGCGCACAACTCGTGAAAGAGGTGGCTAGCAAGACTGGCGACCAAGCAGGTGACGGTACTACTACCGCTACTGTGCTCACACAAGCCATCGTGAGCGTGGGACTGAAGAACGTAACCGCAGGTGCTAATCCTATGGACCTCAAGCGTGGTATGGACAAAGCCGTGAGCGCTATTGTAGCCCATATCAAAGCACAAAGCGAGGAGGTAGGCAACGACTTCGACAAGATCGAACAAGTGGCTACCGTATCTGCCAACAACGACGCTGAGATCGGTAAACTCATTGCCGACGCGATGCGCAAGGTGAGCAAGGATGGTGTGATCACCATTGGCGAAGCCAAAGGTATGGACACCACCATCGACGTAGTACAAGGTATGCAGTTCGACCGCGGCTATATCAGCCCATACTTTGTGACCAACACCGAGACCATGGAGGTGGAGATGGACCGCCCATATATCCTGCTCTATGACAAGAAGATTAGCAACCTCAAGGAGCTTCTGCCTGTATTGGAGCCAGCTGTACAAAGCGGTCGTCCACTATTGGTAATCGCAGAGGACGTAGATAGCGAGGCACTTACTACCTTGGTAGTCAATCGTTTGCGCGCACAATTGAAGATTTGCGCCGTGAAAGCTCCTGGCTTTGGCGATCGCCGCAAAGAGATGTTGGAGGATATCGCTATCCTCACAGGTGGTACCGTAATCAGCGAAGAGAAGGGTATCAAACTGGAGAGTGCTACCATCGATATGCTGGGTACAGCAGAAACGATTACTGTGAACAAAGATAACACCACCATCGTCAACGGCGCTGGCGACAAAGAGGCCATCGCTGCTCGCGTGGGACAAATCAAAGCACAAATCGTTGCTACTAAGTCCACCTACGACAAAGAGAAACTCCAAGAGCGTCTTGCTAAACTCGCAGGCGGCGTAGCCCAACTGAACGTAGGTGCTGCTTCTGAGGTAGAGATGAAGGAGAAGAAAGACCGCGTGGACGATGCCCTCAGCGCCACCCGTGCAGCCATCGAAGAAGGTATCGTAGCCGGTGGTGGCGTGGCATATATCCGTGCGCAAGCTGCTCTCGAAGGTCTGAAAGGCGAGAACGAGGATGAGCAAACAGGTATTGAGATTATCCGTCGCGCAGTAGAAGAGCCATTGCGCCAAATCGTAGCCAACGCAGGCAAAGAGGGTGCTGTGGTAGTGGATAAAGTACGCCAAGGCGAAGCAGACTTCGGCTACAACGCACGCAAGGATGTGTATGAGAACCTGAAAGCCGCAGGCGTGGTGGACCCAGCCAAGGTAACCCGCGTAGCACTGGAGAACGCTGCTAGTATCGCAGGTATGTTCCTCACCACCGAGTGTGTGATTACCGACATCAAGGAAGAAAATCCTGCTCCAGCAATGCCTGCAGGTGGCATGGGAGGAATGATGTAATTAGATCGCTTCGCTGTAGATCGATCGCGTTGCTCGCTGGAGATCACTTTGCTTCGCTCCGTTGTAGTTCGCTCGCGTTGCTCGCTGGAGAAGTCTACAGGGCGTCAGCCCGATCTACAGCCCATTAGGGCGATCTACCATCTACAGGCGCTTGCGCCGATCTACAAAAAAAAATCGCACGAAATGTGCGATTTTTTTATATATATTTGCAAGATTAAAAAAAATGTTGTAACTTTGTCGGCGTATTTTTAGGATACAATGTTAACTTCATATTAATCCTTAAACAATCAATCGTATGAAAAAACTATTAGTTCTCGCGATGGCAATGCTGGTAGCATGCACCGCAAGTTTCGCACAAGATGCTAAAGAAATTAAGAAAGAGCGCCAAACAATACAAAAATTGGCTAAGAAACAACTAGATGCACGAGTTGGTAAGACAACTAAAAAAGAGGCTAGACGTCTCAAAAAAGAGGGGTGGGTAGTTACTCCTGGTGCACTGCCATTGGAAAAGCAATTGGAGCGTTCCTATTTGATGGAATATGAGTATGATGCAGATCTCTATCCAAAGTATATCATGGCTAATGCACAATCAGTAGGCGAAAACTACGATGCTGCTAAGACTGCTGCTACTTCTCTAGCTATCACCAACCTTGCTGGCCAAATCCAAACCGAGGTTACTGCACTTGTTGAGAATACTGTAGCTAACAATCAGCTTGCTGCTGAGGATGCTGCTAGTATCACCGAGACTGTGATGGCAAGCAAGAACTTGATCAGCCAATCTATCGGTCGCGTGATCACCACCGTAGAGTGCTACCGTGTATTGGACAACAAGAATCGCGAGGTGATGGTTCGTATTGCTTATAATGGCGATATGGCTAAGCAGGTTGCTAAGAAGGTTATCCGCGAAGAGCTCGAGAAGAAAGGTGAGAAACTCCACAACCAATTGGATGAGGTGCTTGGCTTCTAATGAGACGCATCTGTCTGATTATTTGAATCATACTAATATGCTTAATATCGTTGGATGACGATGTTAAGCATATTATATTTAAGTATTTAGTGAGAGTGCTACTGATTACGCTAATTATTAACAAACACTTTATTATATGACAATTTCTGATCGAATAGCTGCGCTCGAGGAGTCAGCTACACTACAAGTGGCAGCGCTTTGCCAACAGCTCCGTGCCGAAGGAGTAGATGTGATAGGTCTTTCACTAGGTGAACCCGATTTTCCTGCACCTGCACATGTCAAGCAAGCGGCCATTGATGCTATCAACAATGATATCTCTCACTATGGTCCTACTCCAGGTTTTCCTGCCCTCCGTCAAGCTATTGCCGATACCCTCAACCGCGATATTCAGACTTATCCTGTACGCCCATACAATGCCAACGAGATCGTGGTCTCTGTAGGTGCTAAGCAAGCACTCTGCAACGCCATTGAGGCGCTAATCGGTCCTGGCGACGAGGTGATCATGCCTACACCATGTTGGGTAAGTTATGTGGAGATGGTGAAGATTGCGCAAGGCAAGAGCGTGATTGTCAAGACTACGATGGACAATAATTTCTGCCTCACTGCTGAGCAACTCGAGGCTGCTATCACTCCTCAAACCAAACTGCTCATGCTCTGCTCACCAAATAACCCTACGGGCTCTGTCTATACGCTCGAAAATCTCAAAGCTTTGGTTGAGGTACTGAAGAAGCATCCACAGGTAAATGTCCTTGCTGACGAAATCTACCAGCATATCCTTTATACTGGCAAACATGAGACCTTGGCGCAGTTCCCCGAACTCGAAGACCGCCTCATCATCATCAATGGTGTGAGCAAGGCGTACGCCATGACGGGCTATCGTATCGGTTGGTTGGCATGCCATGACAAGGAACTGCTTACTGCCGTCAAACGCCTTCAAGGTCAGACGATTAGCTGCGCTACTACTATCGCACAAAAAGCCGCTGAGGCTGCCTATACTGGTCCTCAGGAGTGTGTAGAAGAGATGCGCCAAGCTTTCCATCGCCGTCGCGATTTGATCGTGAGACTAGCTAAGGATATACCAGGCATGAAGGTGTTAGAGCCACAAGGAGCGTTCTATCTCTTCCCCGATGTGTCATCGTATTTTGGCAAACAATACAATGGGAAAACTATTCATAATGCAGATGAATTAGTAACATATTTGCTTCAAGAGGCGCATGTGGCATGCGTGTCAGGTAGTGCTTTTGGCGAAGACAACTGCATCCGCTTCTCCTATGCTACTAGCGAAGACCTCATCATCGAGGCCATGCGCCGCATGAAAGAGGCTCTGGCGAAACTTGTTTAGTGGACGCTGCGCTATTGGAAGCCTCTTCGTTATACGCGAGAGGTATAAGGTGTAAAGTGTAAGATGTAAAGGCGAGAGAAACCATACTACACCACACTACACCACACTATACCACACTACACCACACTACACCACACTATACCACACTACACAACACAAAAAAAGGAGCTTTACGCTCCTTTTTTGTTTGCTTTCCTTCCAGCTAGGCTGAGTTGGATGGAGTTGAACAGGTTCTGCCAGATGATATATGCTGCGGGAGCAAGGGAAGCAATCGGCACCAGATAGGCTTGCGCCATCCAGATGGCTAGGGTAGTGTTCTTCTGACCGAATGCTTGTCCTGCGGTGATGCGGCTTACTTGTGCCATCGAGTAGTGGGCGGCATCAGGATTGATGAGCACATCGCGATAATCCTCGCCTCTTGTGTTGGCGGGGAAGCATTGACCAATCCATTTACCCAGTCCAAATTGCAGCAGGCAGGTGATGAGCGAGCCCACGCACAATATCCCTATTGTCCAATAGCTATACTCTTGATGGATAAGGGTGTAAGTTAAATCAGCCATCAGTATCACCAGTGTCACTACCCACACATAAAACGGCATCACGGCCCATCTTTTGGATAAGGTAAAGGTCTTACCTGTTCCCTTCTTGCGTTGATGCACATTGTATAGTATGCGTAGCAGCCAAGCCGCGATAAATGGGCCCAGCAGCAGTGGACTTATCTTGCGGAGTATCATCCAGAACGCGGGTACAAACTCTATTCCTGCACTTGGGTTAACCATAGGGAAGAACAGCGGCACGATTACTGCTGTAGCCATATTACTCAGCAATGTAAAAGAAGTCAAATTCTGAATACTACCTCCTAGCTTTCCTGCAATGATTGGTGCCGCAGTGGCAGTTGGCATCAAGATACACAGCATTAATCCTTGTGCGATGATTTGCCAGTCGTTTTCACCTATTGCCCATTGCCCATCGTCCATAGCCAATATCCAATCGCCAATAGCCATTATCCCGTAGTATAGTCCTACGCCCAGCGCCAGCTGCACCACCAGCACCACCACATGCCATGTGCGCAAGCGGAGGTCCATAGGGTTGATCTTGCAAAATGTGAAGAACAGCATCAGGAAGATCAGCGGTGGCAACATCCATGTCAAATGTCGAAATAGCGGAAATCCCACTACTCCCACCAGCATGGCTAATGCCAATGCGTTTCTGTCCAAAAATGATTTTATCTTCATGTTTGTTCGCTTTACTCACGAATCGCCTCCTCGCCTTTCGCCTTATCGCCCCATCGCCTTATCGCCCCATCGCCTTATCGCCTCTAACCTTTAACCTCTAACCTCTCACCTTTCACCTCCTCGCCTATAGCCAATAGCTCGCTTGCGAGCGTCCTATAGCCCGAAGGGCGTCCAATAGGCACAAAGTGCCGTCCACCAAACTGCGGCTTTGCCGCTACCTATTCACCGCCTTTACCCTATATCCTGCTTTGCGCAATTGTTCTAGCAATCCCTCATCTCCGCCTAAATAGATGGCATTGAGGGTGATAAATGCTTTTCCTTCCTTCAGGTAGGGGCGTAGGCGTTTCACCCATTGCTGGTTGCGTTGGCTATAGACCTTGTAATCCGAGAACGATAGCGAGGTCTGGTTATCAGGTGCTTTCACATAGTAGGCCATATCACTCAGGCGACCGTATAGATACATCTCCTTGATACGTTTCTCAAACTTCACTTCGTTTTCTGGATATTCCACCACTTTCATCAGTTCTTCGCATTGCCAATGAAATGGCTCTCGGTCAAACAGCATATACATCGTTTCGCCCACGTCATCCAGTCCGTACACAGGTATATCCGTTTGTTGTGCCACTCTCTCAAAGAAGGTTTCCATCGTCCGATTCTCGTCGTAATGCAGCCATCGTTTCATCAGTTCGTTGCGATACATCTCTGTGAGGTATGCGGGTTTCATTCGTCCTAATTTATCTAATCCCATGCCCAGATTGATGCGAAGTGCTTCGTCTATCTCCAGATATTGCTCATCGCTATAAAAATTGCGCAATCTTACCGAGTCGGGTAGCAAGGCGGCTTGACGCAATGCGGCCAGGGCTTCATAATCTTGCATGGCAAACTCGGTAATTACTTTGTTGCATTGGTTGTAGCATTTGAACACGTTGGGTATGGTGTCCAGAAAGGTCATGTCCACCAGTCGATTGGTGGCTAGTATATACGACGGTGCTGCCGTCGCATTGCTTGAAATGCGGTACAACACCTGCGCATTCGTCTGACCAATAGCCAATAGCCAATAGCCGATACTGATTACTATTATCTGCCAATTTCTTTTCATATCTCTAACCTTTCGCCTCTAACCTATAAACCGGCGGCTTCGCCGCTCCTACTGAAACCTCGATATCAAGTTATATGCTTGATAAATACCCAATTCGCCTGCTTTACTCAGGTCGGCGATGCCTTTCTCCACTTCGTTGATATAGATATATGTCAGTCCGCGGTTGAAGTATGCTTCTGCAAAGTCGCTATCCACTTCTATGGCTTGTGTGTAGTAGGATATGGCTGCTTTGAAATCCTGTTGTATGCAGAGCATATTAGCTTTGTTGTAGTATGCAAAGGAGAAGTCTGGCTGATGATGGATCACATAGTCATAGTCGCGCATCATCAGTTCAAAGTCGGCACTCTCCATTGTTTCACCCATAGCGCGTTTGTATTCCAGCAATTTATATCGCCAGTTAGCTCGGCAGAAGTACGCAAAGTACAGCTTGCCATCCATCATGATAGCGCGTGTGATATCATCTAGTGCCGAAGAATAGTCTTGCACTAATGCAAACTCAAAGGCGCGGGCTATGTATGTTGCGCAGAGTTGCGAGTTTAACTGCGATGGGTTGGCCATCTGATTCATCAGGTCGATCTGTTGCGACAGCATGCTGATTTGCGCGAAGTGCTGATTCACCATGTCGGCTGTCAGTGTCAGCTCTTTGGTGGCAAAACGCAACGGTGCTGGCAGGTATTGCTGACGGTTGTAGTTATCCACACTAGCGTGCGAGTAGTTGGTTTGTCTCAGCGATGTGGTATTGTTGTTGATGGAGTAGTAGGATAGGAAGATGTTTGGTTCGTTCACCACATCTGTATAGCGTTTCTGTACGCTGCCGCGTGTATCGCTATCATACTTGTTGGTCTCTTCGTCGCTAGTATCTTGGTTTTGTGCGGCTATGGCCGAGAACTCTTTTCTGCGATCGCGTTGCTGTGGTTGCGATGTGGCCAATTGCATATTGGTCTTCAGCGATTGGATGCTATCTTTGTTCTCTTCCAGTTTATAGGCTTGCTGACGTAATTGAAAGGCCTCTTTGCTATTGCCCAATGATGTCTCTGCCTGTGCCGCTAGGTAGTAGGCGGGTAGGAAGTATGGATAGCGTTCGATGATGATTGTAAAATCCTCCAGTGCTTCTTCCCATTGGCGCAATTGCAGTTGCACCATACCGCGTTGATAGTAGTATTCTATCTGATCTGGTGCGTAGGTGATAGCTTGTGTCAGGTCTTCCAATGCTCGGTTATAATCGCCCAATTCTTGGCGCAGCACACCGCGGTTGTAGTAGCATTGTGCGTCGCGGGGGGCTAGTGCTACTGCTCTGTCATAGTCTGCCAATGCACTGCGATAGTTATGCTTACGATAGTAGATGATTCCTCGATTGATATAATCGCCTGCCCATTTACTACCATGCTCCACGGCTCTACTCAGCGATTGCAAGGATTCGTCCTCGTTATCTTGCATCAGTTGCACCAGTCCTAGTGCCGACCAATTGGCGGGATTTTGCGAATCATATTCTGTGGCCTTAATGAAGGATTCTAGCGCACATACTGTGTCGTTCCCGCGCAAACAAATACTACCTTTCTCAAAGTGCAGTGCAGCCGATTGTGGCTCGCGATGGAGTAGGTGATTGATATCTTGCAATGCCAGTTCGTATTGCTCCAATCCGGCTCTCACGTCGGCCCGCATGGCGATATAGGTCTTGTTTTCGGGTGCAAACACTAGTGCTTCGCTGAAGTCTTTTTCAGCTTTCTCTAGCTGCTTGGTCTGCCAATAGATGAATCCTCGTGTATAGTATGCCCCGGGTAGGAAAGGGTTGCGCTCAATGGCTGCGTTGCAGTCTTGTTCTGCGCCCACATAGTCACCCAGTTGTATTTTGGCTATGGCGCGTAGCAGGTAGGGTTCGCTCAGGTAGGGCTTGAGTTTGATGACTTGGTTGAAATATTGTATGCTTAGCACGTAGTCGTCAAAGTATAGGGCATTGCGTCCAATCGCAGTAATGCGATCGGTGTTCAGCTGTGCCATCGCTCCCACGCTTACGCACAACCACAATACTATAATCCACAGTTTCTTCATTTCTGTTTTATTGGTTCGCTGTCGCTCATCACTTATCACTCATAGTTCATCACTAAAAATCCTCGCCTCATCGCCTCCTCGCCTCATAGCCTTATCGCCTTATCGCCTCATAGCCAATAGCCAATAACCAATAGCTCGCTTGCGAGCGTCCAATAGCCGCTCCGCGGCGTCCCCTTATCACTCATAGTTCATCACTCATCACTCATACTTCATCCCTCTACTTGCACCCCGCTGCAGGGTCAAACCATCCAGGTACATCAAATTGCTCCTCTTTGCTGTATCCCAGCTCTTCGTCGGCATACACTTTCTGCATGTATATCGCCCATATTGGTAATGCCATGTTCGCGCCTTGTCCAGCCGACATATTATCAAAGTGTATGGATCGGTCTTCACCGCCTACCCATACGCCGCTTACCAGCGATGGTGTGAAGCCCACAAACCATCCGTCGGAGTGGTTCTGCGATGTTCCGGTCTTGCCGCCCATTGGGGCTTTCAGACCATACTTAAATCGTGCGCGCACACCTGTGCCATGATCCATTACATTGCGCAGCATATAGATCATCTTATAGGATGTCGTTTCGCTGATGATCTCGTAGTTTTGCGGTGTGAAGGTCGCTAGTATGTTACCGTTGTTGTCCTCTATGCGTGTCACGTATAGTGGTTCTACACGGATACCTTTGTTTGGGAATGTGGTATAGGCGTCCACCATCTCTTTCACGCTTACTTCGCATGGACCCAGACACAAGCTTACCACGGGATCTAGTGGACCTTCTATACCGAACGAACGCATCATCTTCACCAGTTGCTCTGGTGTGAACAGCGACATCAGATAAGCCGTGATCCAGTTACTAGACTTCTCCAGTCCCCAGTTCAGTGTCACCATCTCGCCTTGGTTAGCGTAGTGGTCATCTCGTGGAGTCCATGCAGTGCCGTTGGCATCTATCAGCGTGACCGAATCGTTCACGGTGCTATCGCATGGCCACATGCCTTCGTCCATAGCTAGGGTGAAGAGGTAGGGTTTGATGGTCGAACCTACCTGACGGCGTCCGGAGCTTACCATGTCGTATTGGAAGTGGGTGAAGTTCGGACCTCCCACATATGCTTTCACAGCACCTGTCTGTGCTTCCATTGACATGAATCCACAGCGTAGGAAATGCTTGTTCCATTTGATGGAGTCCATTGGCGTCATTGTGGTGTCAATCATACCGTTGTAGGAGAATATCTGCATCTCCACGGCTGTGTTGAAGTTCTTGCGTATATCTGCCTCGCTCATACCTTGTTTCTTGAGTGCTCGATAGCGGTCGGTCTGACGCATCGAGCGGGTCATAATGGCGTTGATCTCCTCTTGACTCAGGTCTTTGGAGAATGGTGCATAAGCTTTCCTGCGTTTCTCGCGGAAGAAACTGAATTGCAGTTCTTGCATATGTTCTCTCACGGCCTCCTCAGCATATTGCTGCATGCGCGAGTCGATAGTGGTGTAGATGCGCAGTCCATCGTGGTAGAGGTCGTATGGCGTACCGTCAGGCTTGTGGTTCTTTTGACAGAAACCGTATAGTGGGTTCTCGTCCCATTGGCGTTTGTCGATCTCGTATTGATAGGCGTTCCATTCCGAGTAATGGCTTCGTTTTGGTTCCTTGGCGGTCAGTATCTGGCGAAGGTGTTCGCGGAAGTAGGGGGCCAAACCTTGCTTATGATCCACCGATTGGTATTTCAGTTCGATGGGCAGTGCTTTCAGCGAGTCACACACCTCTTCGGTGATATACTCATACTTACACATCTGGTTGAGCACGGTATTACGGCGGTTGAGCGCGTTCTCTGGGCGACGACGAGGGTTGTACAGAGATGGGTTCTTACACATTCCCACCAGCATGGCTGCTTCCTCTATTTTCAGCTCGGCGGGTGTGGTACTGAAATATACTTGTGCTGCGGATTTGATGCCCACAGCGTTGTAGAGGAAGTCAAATTGGTTCAAGTACATTGTCAGTATCTCCTCTTTGCTGTACAGTCGTTCCAGTTTGGTGGCTATCACCCATTCTATGGGTTTCTGCAGGGCTCGTTCGAATATGTTTTCTGCATGCGGCGACCATAGTTGCTTGGCCAGCTGCTGTGTCAGTGTACTACCGCCACCAGCTTTACCTAGCATAATCACAGCGCGCATCAGTGATTTCAGATCCACGCCCGTATGATCGTAGAAGCGCACATCCTCTGTTGCTATCAGCGCATCAATCATATAGGGTGAAATCTCGGTGTATTCCACACTCACGCGGTTCTCGTTGTGGTAGTATCGCCCCAGCAGTTTCATATCAGATGATATGATTTCTGTGGCATACTTATTCTTTGGGTTTTGCAGTTCCTCCAGTGGGGGGAGGTATCCCAGTTTACCTTGATTGATCAACCAGAATACTACTACGATGGCCACTATTCCCAGTATATATACCAACCATAGCCAAAACGATGCTAGCAGATTAGTTACGAATGCTATTACTGATCCAAATACGCTGTTTTTCCTCATTGCTAATTTTATTTTGTTAGGTTTTTGAACTCAATTTTTATTCCAATCTGCAAAATTACAATAAATTTTGCACATACGCAAGAAAAATCGCATAAACTTGTTTTTTTCTCGCCGTTAACCTCTCACCTTTTACCTCTCACCTTTCACCTTTTTGTAGTACCTTCGGACGCCGCCTTGGCTTTGCCAATTCCCCCGAAAGTACGTTCGCAAGATGCAGCCCATACTCCAGTTCGCTCGCACTTTTTTGAAAAATACGGCTTCGCCTTCTGAATATGCTCCTCTACATACTCTTATGTAAGCAAGCTTCCAACGAGCAGTAGATGAACATATTTAATAGATAAATCTATTATTTTTCAAAAAAGTGCTCGCTTTGCTTGCGTATGTGTATTTTTTGTCGTACCTTTGTCGCAAATTATGGCTGGCATATACATACACATACCTTTTTGCAAATCGCGATGCCGCTACTGCGACTTCTTCTCGACTACTCAACTCGAGAGGCGAGAGGACTATGCACATGCAATTATCGCCGAATTCAACGACCGTCTGCACCAACTCACCGAGCCCGTCCGAACCATCTACTTCGGCGGAGGCACACCCAGCCAAATGCCCGTGGCGAGCCTTAGGATGATCCTGGAGTGTTTAGTGGACGGCGCAAAGCGCCTACAGTTTAGTGGACGCTCGCACGGCGAGCTACAGGTTGCTAGCAATCACCATCCTACACAACCCTATACCACACTACACCACACTATACCATCCTACACCACACTACACCACACTACACCATCCTCCGATGTAATCGGAGATATTGAGCTCACTTTGGAGGCCAACCCTGGGGATATCACTCCTGAGCGAGTGGCAGCGTGGCGCCAGCTAGGTATCAATCGCCTCAGTATTGGCGTACAAAGTTTTGATGATAATTTGCTGCGATTGATAGGGCGAAGACACACGGCCTCTCAGGCTCGCGAAGCAATTCGCACGGCGCAAAACGCGGGCTTTGATAATATCTCTATTGACCTCATGTATGCCCTCCCTTCTCAGACCATGGAGCAGTGGCGTCACGATGTGGCGGAGGTGCTCCGATTAGGGGTGCAACATGTATCGTGTTATGGGCTGATTTACGAGGAAGGTACAGCTATGACTAATCTGCTAGCAACCAATCAGATACAAGCCGTGGATGAGGACACCGAAATGCAGATGTACGACTACCTTATTGAGCAACTTTCTACCCATGGATTTGAGCACTACGAGGTGAGCAATTTTGCTCTCCCAGGACGGCATTCTCGCCATAATTCTAGTTACTGGTGCGACATCCCATACCTTGGCCTCGGCGCGGGGGCTCACAGCTATGATGGACATGCCCGACAATGGAACATCTGCGACCTTGATCTGTATATCCGCCAAGCCCTCTCCCATCAGTTGCAACCCGAGCGCGAGGTGTTGAGCGACGAGGAGCGCCATACCGAACGTGTGATGCTGGGCTTGCGAACCAGTCGTGGGGTTAGCCAGCAGGATATCGACATGCATCGTGCTCAAGCGCTGATCGAGTCGGGATTGCTCACTATGCGCGGTGATCGTATCTGCGCTACTACGGAGGGATATCATATCCTCAACCGCCTCATCGAGCAGCTCTTGTAGTTCGTGCAGACCTACCCAATATCGTTTGAGATAGATAAAATCTATCTATTTTTCAACAAAATGCGTATTACGCTTGCGTATGTGCATTTTTTTTTGTACCTTTGCACGCTTAATGAAATATTGCCTACTAGATGAACAAGTTAGAGTTTGATATTAGTAAGTTATCCGAATATAGAGAGGATGATTGTTTAGAGCTTAAGAAAGCGACCAATGGACTCCCTAATAGTAGTATTTGGGAAACGTATTCGTCGTTTGCTAATTCGGAAGGTGGACTTATAGTATTGGGCGTAGAGGAAGATAAAAATCATCAATTGCACATCAATTGATTTAACAAAAAAGATGGAAGATAAAGGTGAAATAGTAATCTATCAAACACAAGACGGAATTACTCAACTTGATGTCCGGCTTGATGGGGAAACTGTGTGGTTATCACAGGATCAAATGGCACAATTATTCGAACGCGATAAGTCTGTTATAACGAGACATATATCAAATATTTATTCAGAAGGAGAGTTGCCTCGTGAAAGTACAAGTGCAAAAATTGCATTTGTACCTCAGACTCGTGAAAGAACTTATGAAGTAACTTATTACAACCTTGATGTCATTATCTCTGTCGGCTATCGTGTAAAGAGTCAACGTGGTGTGCAATTCCGTCAATGGGCTACTAAGCGTATTCATGAGTATATTGTCAAAGGTTTTACATTAGATGATGAACGACTAAAAGGTAACGGTGGGGGACAATATTGGCGCGAGTTGCTACAACGGATTCAAGAGATTCGTACGGATGAACGCATGATTTATCGTCAGGTCTTGGATCTCTATGCTACAGCGCATGATTATGATAAAAATTCGCAAGCCGCTCATGATTTCTTTGCTGCATATCAAAATAAGTTTCACTTTGCTATCCATGGTCATACTGCCAGCGAGTTGATTATGGAGCGCGCTGATGCTAATCAACCATTCATGGGGCTGACAACGGGGGAGTATCCGACGATGGCTAAAGTGACGGTAGCTAAAAACTATATGACAGATGA
The DNA here is from genome assembly GCA_045578815.1 of Paludibacteraceae bacterium. Classification (GTDB taxonomy): domain Bacteria; phylum Bacteroidota; class Bacteroidia; order Bacteroidales; family Paludibacteraceae; genus Colicola. The sequence continues at coordinate 7,915 of JAZNKZ010000001.1, read as the reverse complement.
GGAATTGGATGCCATGCGGAGTCTAGTTAGCGGTTTCTTTGATTTTGCAGAGATGCAAGCTAAGTTACATCGATACATGTATATGTCTGACTATATGGCACTGCTAGAAGACTTGATACGAGTAAACAAACGTCCTGTGTTAGCAGGAAAAGGAAGAGTATCAGCAGAACAAGCAAAAGAGCATGCATTGGATGAGCTGAAGAAATTTAAAGAACGTCGCTTATCTCCGGCCGAGGAAGACTATATGGAAGCGATTAGAGAATTGAATCAAAAAGCAAAGAAAGGAGTAAAGAAGTAGTTTTTTTAATCAACAAATGAACTAGATTGATATCAACCGAATCATCACCGAGAGAATAATTTGCAAATGACACTTGCAAAATTACAAACTGAAGTTATGAATGAAATGACGAACACACATATTGTATCCCCCTCCAAACGCCAGGAGTTAGTTCAGGCGACATATGGTATTGTGGGTTGTGTGCATGAGGTGTATCGTCAGTTAGGAGGAGGTTTACCAGAGTATATTTATCAGGAGGCGCTTGCGACAGAGTTGACCATAAATGGATATACTATTCATAAAGAAATGATGTATCATCCGCTTTATCGCGGCACGGAGTTAAAGTCATATTTGAAGATGGATTTAGTGGTAGAAACTATATTAGGTAACGTGATTATAGAGTGCAAGGCATTGTCTAGGTTGACAGAAAAGGAGCATTATCAGGTATTTGGTTATCTTCGTGGTACTGCTTGGCCTATAGCTCTATTGGTTAACTTTGGTTCATCTCCGCGCGCTCAAATAGAGCGGTATTATTACAATAACGGCGTAATAGATGCGTTCTAATTATGATATACAGGTAAAAAAGAGTTTTTGACCTTTTAGTAAGCGTAGCGTGTTTTTGTGAATCAATGATTAGGCTTTTATTTCCCCTCTTTAAAGAGGTGAGTAGTAGCTTAATAGAAGATAAAAAGTTTACTTATTTAGCGACGATTACGTCTGCTACTCATACAGCGCTCAAGCGCTGTAAAATAAAAGACGATAATTGATGCGTTTTTGATTTATTGTAAAACAAATATATAGTTAACGAGTAATCAAAAAAAGAGTTTTTGACCTTTTAGTAAGCGAAGCGTGTTTTTGTGAGTCAATGATTAGGCTTTTATTACCCTCTTTAAAGAGGTGAGTAGTAGCTTAATAGAAGATAAAAAGTTTACTTATTTAGCGACGATTAAGCCTGCTACTCATACAGCGCCCAAGCGCTGTAAAATAAAAGACAATAATTGATGCGTTTTTGATTTAATATATAGCAAGTAGATACTGCATTACACTCTCGTTAAAAAAATGTTTTTGACCTTTTAGTGAGCGAAGCGTGTTTTTGTGAATCAATGATAAGGCTTTTATTCCCCTCTTTAAAGAGGTGAGTAGTAGCTTAATAGAAGATAAAAAAGTTTACTTTATTAGCGACGATTAAGTCTGCTACTCATACAGCGCCCAAGCGCTGCAAAATAAAAGACAATAATTGATGGTTTTTGATTTAATATATAAGAAATAAAACAACATATGGCAACAGCAATCGAATTCAACCACGTCGGCAAACAATACCGCCTGGGCCTCGTGTCCACAGGCACCATCAGCCATGACCTCAACCGCTGGTGGCAAACCGCCATCCTGCGCAAGGAGGACCCATACCTGAAGATCGGCTCGGTCAACGACCGTGCCACCAAAGCCGACTCCGACTATGTCTGGGCACTCCGTGATATCGACTTCAAGGTCGAGCAGGGCGACGTCGTCGGCATCATCGGCAAGAACGGCGCCGGCAAGAGTACGCTCCTCAAGCTCCTCAGCAAGGTCACAGGCCCCACTGTGGGCACTATCCGCGCCCGCGGGCGCATCGCCAGCCTCCTAGAGGTAGGTACGGGCTTCCACCAGGAGATGACGGGTAGGGAGAACATCTTCATGAACGGCGCTATCTTGGGTATGACCAAGCAGGAGATTGCCGCTAAGCTGGACGAGATCGTTGATTTCTCTGGCTGCGAGAGGTATCTGGACACTCCTGTGAAACGCTATAGTAGCGGTATGATGGTGCGTTTGGGCTTTGCTGTAGCAGCGCACTTGGATCCCGAGATCTTGGTGGTGGACGAAGTCCTCGCCGTCGGCGATGCCGAGTTCCAAAAGAAAGCCATTGGCAAGATGCAGGACGTTTCCAAAGGCGAAGGCCGAACCGTGCTCTTCGTGAGCCATAATATGGCGAGTGTACAACGCTTGTGCAAGACGGGATTGCTGCTGGAGAATGGTACGGTGAAATATAGAGGAACTATTTCCGATACGATTGCTACCTATCTAACTGATGAGATTGTCCAATCGGAATACATCAATCCAAGTCCTAACCTGAATGATAAATTGAATCTTTTGTGGGCAAAAGTTTCACCAGCGACAGGTTCTTTAGTTTATCCTACAACGGCTGTGGATGTGAAATTCAGAATACGAGTAAACACACATATCGAACACTTGGTGGTAGGTTTTAATTTGTATAGTTCTTTCCAGAATCCTCTGGCTCGTGCTGATTATAATGACCGTGATGGTATTTATACGCTTGCTCCAGGTGAATATGATTTCCATTTCCAAATACCTGCTAACACATTGAGCAATGGCGAATATACCATCGTCTTGGATGTAGCAGAACGAGATGTAAAGAACTATGCGGGTGAAGAAACCAAACTGACCTTCCGTGTGGATATTGATGAGGAAAGCAGCATAAATGCTTTTAGTGAAAACATGGACATAAAAAGTAGCATTATCCGTGAGATGTGGTTGAAAGATTATAATTCCGTAAAATAATGAAGTTAAGCGTTTTTGTAGTAACATATAATCAGGAACAATACATCCGACAATGTTTGGATAGTATTGTTATGCAGCAAACAAACTTTGACTATGAGGTTATCATAGGTGAGGATTGTTCGACTGATAGTACTCCTCAAATCTGTGATGAGTATTCAGAGAAGTATCCATTTATTAAGGTCTATCATCATCCAAAGAATTTAGGATTGGTGAAAAACTGGGAGTTCGTGTTGAATCATTGTCAAGGCGAGTTTGTTGCAATGATAGAAGGAGATGACTATTGGACGAATGTCAATAAACTTCAAATGCAGGTTGATTGGTTGGAAATGCACCCTGAATATGTTATAACAAGTACCAATGTTCAAGTTATTTGTGAGGATGGGTTAAATGATGCAGGAGAGTGGTTTGCACATCGAAAAGAAGGTGATGTTTATATAGAAGAATATATTTATCCTGGAATATGTCATACAACGAGTGTCGTTATGAGAAATCTTACAAAAGTAATACACTACCCATCATGGATATATATGACTGACACATTTACTTTTATGTGGATGGCACAAAAAGGGAAAGCGTACCATTTTGATGATATTATGTCTGTATATCGTCGCCATGAAAGCAATTGTACAACGCAAGGAGCATTAAAATCTGTAACACATATGACTAAATTTGCTGATCAACATAGAAATATGCAAAATGTTTTTCCCGAAATAAGAGAAAGATTATGCTATTATGAAAATGAGGATTTAAAATATCTTTCGACTATTTCACGTAGAATTGCCCCGCGAAACTTATGGAAATATCGTTTACGTTATGTGTGGCTACATAAAGAACTTTTCTTCTCGTCGTTTCTATTGAGAACGTTCTTGTATTTACCAATTTTTAAAACGTGTAAGTAGATAGTATGTGTTCTCTATTAACGCCAATCATATTATTTGTTTATAATCGTCCTTGGCATACTAAGCAGACGATAGAATCTCTATTGCGGAATGAGGAAGCAAAAAACTCCCCATTGTACATCTATGCTGATGGACCGAAAGATGATGCAACAGAAGAAAATAAGCGGAAGATTGCGGAGGTACGCAGATATATTCATTCAGTAAGTGGTTTTAGTTCTATAAAAATTACAGAACAGCCTATCAACAAAGGTTTAGATCCTTCTGAAATTGATGCAATTACAGAAATTATAGAACAGTATGGTACATAATAAGAAAAATCTTTATATAACGAAATGAGTGTTAGAATTTTGCATATAGCTACAGATTGTATAGGTGGAGCTGGTAGCGCGATGTTACGCGTACATCAGTCATTATTGGATTTGGGTGTCGAAAGTAGAGTGCTAGTAAGATATAGTTCGCAAATTGACTCTAAAACTATATATGCTATTAATCCAGCACCACGTTGTGGTTTTTGGTATGCGACTAAATTAGGAAGATTTATTCGTAGGGTACTACATAAAATTAATTATTATGTTTCACAACGTGATTTCGTGTTAGAACAACGCAAAACTATTGATAAAGATATATGCTTTACTTTACCAATCTCTGAATATAAAATCCATACACATCCATTTATAGAGTGGGCTGATATTATTCATTTACATTGGATACAAGATTTTTTAGATTTTCCTTCTTTTTTTGAAAATGTAAAAAAACCAATAATATGGACAATACATGACATGAATCCTATGTTTGGTGGTTTTCATCATATCCGTTTACGAGATAAATATATGGAGCAATTTGGTGAATTAGAGCGTGCATGTTATAATATAAAAAAAGATGCTCTGTTAAGAAATAGAAATGTATCGATTGTTGCTCTTTCAACAGAGATGCACAATATGCTATCTGTGCATGAGTTGTTTACAGGAAGAAATATTCATGACATTGCAAACAGCGTGGATACGACTATATTTACACTTGGAAATAAGCAAACTCTTCGAAATAAATATGGTATACCTTTGAATAGGTACATTCTATTATTTGCAAATGGTCAACTAAATGACACTGAAAAAGGACTTGTAGAACTTGTAAGAGCATTAGAGATTTTAAACAACAAAGAAATAACCCTTCTGTGTGTAGGAAATGGTAAACTTCCTAAAACTAAAATTGATATAATTCAATTGCCCCGTGTTTCTACCCAGCAAGAAATGGCTCAAATGTATCAAATGGCAGATATGTTAATAATGCCATCACATCAAGAAGCTTTTGCCTTAACACCCATAGAGGCAATGAGTTGTGGAAAACCAGTTGTTATAACTCCAGTGAGTGGAGCAAATGATCTGATGAGAACGTTTACTGGAGAGATCGCTATGAATTTCACACCGGAGGCAATTGCTAAGGCAATTAAAAATGCAACGATAAAAGAATATGATGAACAGCAAATAAGAAATTATATCGTGGAAAATTATAATCTTAATATTATAGGACAAAAATATATTGCAGTTTATAATCAATATATTGTAGTATAGACAGCAGGTAGGGTATCAAACAAGAAATGTTCTCTAATAATCAATAATAAGAATTCATAGGTGTTCCTATGGCAAAAGATTCAGAAATGTCCCAAACTCATAAAGATTGAGTATAGTAAAAATTTAAATAACTATGCTTTTCAACTCCTTTGAATATCTCATTTTCCTCCCAATCGTATTTTTGCTCCATTGGTTTGTGTTTGACTATGCGCTGAGCAAGTGCAAGCACCAACTATTGCTGCAAAACCTCTTTATCGTGGTGGTTAGCTATATCTTCTATGGCTGGTGGGATTGGCGATTCTTGATACTGATTGCTATCACTACTTTCCTCTCTTTTCTCAGTGGCATCGGCATAGAACGTGCACCGACACAAAAAGGTAAGAAAGCCGTAATGATCGCCAATGTAGTGGTCAATCTCGGCATCTTAGGTGTATATAAATACTACGACTTCTTCGCCACGCAGTTTGCACGATTGTTCGGTATTGAGTCAGACTTCCTGCTGCTACATTTGATTCTGCCAGTTGGTATTAGTTTCTATACTTTCCAAGCCCTCTCATACTCCATCGATGTCTATCGCAAGCAGATACAACCTACCCACGATATTGTGGCTTTTACTGCCTTCTTGAGTTTCTTCCCGCAGTTAGTTGCTGGTCCTATTGAGCGAGCGACCAACCTCCTACCACAGTTCCAAAAGAAACGCAGCTTTGACTATGCCACCGCAGTAGATGGTATGCGACAAATCGTGTGGGGACTCTTCAAGAAAATCGTCGTAGCAGACAACTGCGCTACCTATGTAGATACGGTCTTTGCCGATATCAGTAGCCAATCGGGCAGCACATTGGTGTTGGCTGCGGTGCTGTTTACTTTCCAAATCTATGGCGATTTCTCAGGTTATTCAGATATAGCCATTGGTACGGCTAAATTGTTCGGCATTAAACTAATGCGTAACTTCAATGTGCCTTACTTCTCTCGCGATATAGCAGAGTTCTGGCGCCGTTGGCATATATCACTAACGACTTGGTTCCGCGATTATGTGTATATTCCGTTGGGCGGTAGCCGCCCCAATATCCCTGAGGCAATAAGGCTAAAAGGCGATAAGGCACTGGAGGCGAGATATACCAAATGGATAGCAGTCCGCAACACTTTTGTCATCTTCCTCTTGAGTGGTTTTTGGCACGGAGCGAACTGGACATTCGTGCTATGGGGAGCGTATCATGCGTTGTTGTTTGTGCCGCTGTTGTTGATGGGCAAGAACCGCCGCTATCGTGATACGGTTGCAACAGTTACTTTGCCCGATGGCACAATCAAAACCAAATGGCTACCCTCTCTCAAAGAAGCAGGACAAATGCTCTTGACTTTCGCCTTGGCAGTATTTGGGTGGATCATATTTAGAGCTGAAAATATAGAGCAAATATGGGAATATCTCGGGGGAATGTGTGACACAACTTTATTCACAACTCCAGAACACGCTGGTATTCACGCACTTTTTATGAATATTATTTTACTTCTATTGATAGAATGGGCAACACGCAATAAAAGACATGGCTTAGATTTGGTAGCATTACCAATATATATGAGATATTTTATTTATTTAGTATTTGCATTTATTTTGTTTGCTTTTGGTGGACAAACTGCTAATTTTATATATTTTCAATTCTAATGAAAAAGTTCTTGATAAAAACATCTATATTTTTATTAATTCTCTGGGGACTTGCTTGGGGATTGGATTATGTAATTAGTAAAGGTTTGCTGCAAATGGAAGACTATCGTTTTATGTCTTGGAACGAAATGCAGCAAGGCGATATTAATGCTGATATTGTTATTATGGGAAATTCACGAGGATTTTCTCACTTTGAACCATGGACAATAGATTCGATATGTAATGTATCAACTTATTGTTTGGGATTAGGTGGTTATTCTATAACAGTTGAGGCATTGAAATTTAATAATTATTGTTTGCATAATGTTAAACCTAAATTGATTATACAGCAGATAGATTATTACACATTACGTAATGATTCTGCACCCCATCAACATGAGTCAGAGCAATATCTACCACTTATTTGGGATAATCGAATTCATGATGAACTTTTGCGAGTTGGTTATACTCAAATGGACTTATACTGTCCGCTATATCGGTATTGGGGGTATCAAATGGTGATCAAAAATGGCATACTTGAGTTTGTAGGACTAAAACATTATGTTCGTGACCCTTCAAAACGGGGACATCATTACGAAAGAGGCGAATGGAATGGTACAGAATTAGCTAAAATGGATACGATATATGCAAACTTTAATCCTAAAGGTAAAGAGTTCTTTGAACAATATATGCAAGATTGTACAAAGAATGGAATAAAAGTTCTTTTGGTCAATTCTCCTACGTATATTGGTGCTAATCTTAAAACAAAAGGATTAGATAATATAAACAGATATTTTGATAGTATCGCAAAGGTGTATGATACGGAGTATTGGAATTATAATGAAAATTATGAATTATGTAATGACACGACAAATTTTTGCGTTTCTGTACACATGAATCCAAAAGCGACACATCAGTTTTCTATTGATTTTGCTAATAGGTTGAAAGAATTTATAGATTTGATAGAATAGATGAC